>JBLNDG010000112.1:0-17433 GCA_050261415.1 Caulobacteraceae bacterium
AATTCTTTTGTAAGTTAATGTTTTTTGTCATACATTAATTTTACCATAAATCCCTTACTTTTCGAAGTTTGGGGTTTATTTGTTTGCAGTAAAAAGGAGCTGTGCACTAATTATTTAGTGCGACAGCTCCTTTATCTATTCATATCTTAAAGCTTCTATAGGATCAAGCTTTGCTGCCTTATTGGCAGGGTACAATCCGAAGAATATTCCGACTGCCGATGAGAAGCCGAAGGCTATTAGTATTACCGTAAGTGATACGCCGAGAGGAACATTTATGAGCTTCCCTACAACAAATCCCAATGCTATGCCTAAAGCCATACCGATAATACCGCCGATAAGGCATAATATCAGGGACTCTGTCAGAAACTGCAGCATTATGTCCTTGTTTTGGGCCCCTAGTGCCTTTCGTATGCCTATTTCCCTGGTCCTTTCGGTTACCGATACAAGCATTATGTTCATAACGCCTATACCGCCGACCAGAAGCGATATGCCGGCTATTGAGCCTATTACCATAGTAAGTATATTGAGCACATTATTAAGCATATCCAGCTGCTTGAAACCTTCTTCAGCTGCATATTTGCCTTCGTTTCTATGCGTTTGCTCAAGCAGATGTACGATTTTCGATGCTGTTTCACTTGAGTTATTCATATCAGAGAGCATAACAGCGAAAAATCCTATTTTTGCATCGGGAAAAATCCTGTCGTCTATTGTTATAGGTATATAAACAGTACCGGGGAAGTTATCCCCGAACATCGTAGCCATATTACCGTTGGGGTTCTTACAAACACCTACAATTACAACGTTTAGGTTATTATCACGTACATTCAGCTTAACTTTTTGACCTACCGCGTCTGTTGTATTAAACAGCTTTTTCGCAGTTACTTCATCAATTACTGCAACATTCCTTGCGCTTTGAATATCACGTTCATTAAGAAACCTGCCTGCAAGCAGCTTGGCGTTTACTAATTTGGCCATACCTTCTGTGGTTGCATCTATTTCAGCAAATTTACCTTCTTTTTCCGTCTTTACATTTCCCATGTCATAGGAGGCAGGTATTACGCTGGTTACTTCAGGAATTTTTTGTTTTATCAGTTCGGCATCCTTTAATGTAAAGTAATCTCTGTCTTCTATGTCACCATTGGTTGTCTTTACATTTACATTTATTGTGTTTGTACCGAGCGAGTCAAATTCCCCGGTTATAGCCTCCTTGCCGCCTTGACCGATGGATACTATAGTAATAACAGAGGATATACCTATTATTATACCCAACATTGTGAGGAAGGATCTCATCTTGTTTGCTCTTATACTGTGGAGGGCAGATTTGAAGCTTTCCATCAAATTCATGCTGTGATTCTCCCCTCTCTGATAATTCTGTTTACAATCGGCTTATCCGATATAATTTCACCGTCCCTGAATACAACAGCCCTTTTGGTATGCTGGGCTATGTCCTGCTCATGGGTTACCATTACAATTGTTACTCCCTCATTGTTGAGGCTTTCGAATATACCCATTATTTCTTCGCTTGACTTTGTGTCGAGGTTTCCGGTAGGCTCGTCAGCCAGTATTATTGCTGGATCGTTTACCAAAGCCCTTGCTATCGCGACTCTTTGCTTTTGCCCGCCGGACAGCTCATTAGGCCTATGGTGTATCCTTTCACCTAACCCTACTTTCTCAAGGGCGGCTTTTGCCTTTTTTACCCTCTCGCTGCTGGGTACGCCTGCATATATCATAGGAAGTTCTACGTTGGCCAGGGCTGTCAATCTCGGCAGAAGGTTGAAGGCTTGAAATACAAAGCCTATTTTTTTATTCCTTATTACTGCCAGATCCTTGTCATTTAAAGTTGAGACATCTTCGCCGTCAAGGATGTATTTGCCTTCCGTGAGTCTGTCAAGGCATCCCAGTATGTTCATCAGGGTTGATTTGCCTGAGCCGGATGCCCCCATAACAGCAACATATTCATTTTTGGCTATAACAAAATTAATGTTCCTTAATGCTTCTACCTGTATCTTTCCGGTATCATATACCTTCTTAAGGTTTTCAACTCTTATTATCACTGTTCTTACCCCCTGACTGCTTCACCGGGTCTCCGTCTTTCAGCGTTGCAGGCGGATTCTTAATGTACTGCTCACCTGCTTTAAGCCCTTCAATGACTTGAATTTCAAAGTCTGTTTCCAAACCTGTCTTTATATATCTTTTTACAGCCTTATTTTTATCAACCGCAAAGACGTATTTCTTCCCGTCTTTGTCCTGCTGGACAGCTTCAAAGCTGACAGCTACAGAGTCCGGGCTTTCTTTAAGTGTTATATCAATATCGGCTTCGTATCCAACCTTTACCTTGTCGTCAGGATTATCAAGAGTCACTTCGATTTCAACCTTAGGTTCTTTGTTGGTCCCGTCAACTGCTATGACTGCTGCTTCACCTATTGCTGTAACAGTACCCTTGTATTCCTTATCTATTCCTTTTACCTTGATTACTGCTTTCTGGCCTTTGCTTACGCTTACAGCATCATATTGGCTTACTTCTATCTTAACCTTGTATTTTGACAGGTCATATATTTTTACTACGCTGTTTTCCATTGTAGGGTATTGGTTCTTCTGAACATCCAACTGAACAATCCTGCCGTTTATGCTGGATTTTATCAGACTATCGTCTATTTTTTTCTGCATGTTTGCAATATCCGCTTTTGAACTTTCAACCTGGTTTCTTTTCTCCTTAATCTGGTCGCTGTTGTTCACTCCGAAATCATTTAGGGAATCCTTTGCACTGTCAAGCTGCATTGCTGCAAGTTCCATCTGGTTTTTCAAATCATTCATTGCTTTGAATGCTGTTTCATAATCATCCTTGGATACCGCACCGGTGTCGTAAAGCGCCTTGGTCTGGTCATATTTTCTTTTAGCTTCGTTGTAGTTTGCTTCGGTGCTCTTATACTCTATCTCCGCCTTCTTTAAGGCATCCTCAAGAGCTGTTTTGTTGTTTTTACTATCAGTATTTAGCAGCCTTTGAAGACTCATGTTAGCAAGGTCCAAACCCAGTTCAAATTTCTTTAACTGGTATTCATAGTCAGTTGTATCTACTTTAAGTATAGGATCTCCTTCTTTGATGTCCCGGCCTTCGTTTGCATATATGTCCAGAACCTTCTGTGTTGTGGGCAGGGTGATCTCTTCCTTATTGTTGGCTTCTATGTTGCCTGTTACTGATATAGTCTGGGAAAGCTTTTTTGTTTCTGCCTTCCCGATATCAACTTCTTTAAATTTGTCCTGACTTGCTGTCACTATTCTTACAGCTCCGATAATTACTACTACAATTATTATGGAGGCTATAATTATGAGCTTTTTCTTGTCCTTCATTTCAATTCTCCCTTCGGTTTTTTCCTTTTTCTTTCACATATAATTTATACGAATACAAAACAAAAAAGTTTTATAATTGTCGATATTTAAATTATATTATTTTTCATATCCAAATGCACAGGCTATATTATGTAAATTAAATTGCAAGTTTTTGGCTGCTGATATAAAATAATAATATAGGAATTGTCGGGAGGTGGATATACTGTTTAAGCTTAATTTTGAAAAGACGGCTATTTTTGTGTTGGTGCTGATATTGCTGATATCTACGGCTAATATTTATACCCAGTTTTTTAGCCTGGTTTCCCCCGACAAAGAGGTTAATGTAACACAGCCAGGCGGAATCACCGGCCTCAGCTTTCCGGTAATGCTTCTCAAGGCTGACCAGCTGTATAAGCAGGGAAACTATAAGGAAGCACAGGATGAATATTTGCTGCTTACCAAATTAAACCCTTTAAGTCTACAGCAAAAGTCTACAGCATATTTTAGACTCGGTTTGTGCACCTACAAACTTGGAAAATATGATTTAGCCGGCAGCAGTTTTATTGAAGCTGCTACATATAATCCAAGAGATGCAGCTGCTTTTAACAATGCGGCAGTTTCTGCGTATTTGGCAAATAACACCGGTAAAGCGGAGCAATATATGAAAAAAGCTATTGGGATTTCTCCTTCTGTTGAATACTATTATAATCTGGGCAGGATCTATGAGAAAGCCAAAAAATACGAAGACGCGGCAAAGTATTACATTGCTGCTGTCAGAGGGGGAGAAAATATTACCAGAGACTATGCCATTGACCCGGTACTCTTGAGTGTTAAAGTAAACAGCCTGATACCGGACAAGGCTGAGAGGGATAAGTTGGCAAAAGATTTGTTCATTGCTTTAAAGTTGAAAGAATCCAGAGAAGTTTACATAATTGAAGATGGGGGAATGAACCTGGAAGCTGATTTCAGTACCCGCATTGCTAATGTGAACGGCAGCAACAGGCTCTACTGTAAATATGACAGGAAGACAATGGACCCGTATAATCTAATCGACAGCTTATCTTGGGTTGTAAAGAGAAAAGGTGAAGTGGTATATACCGGAACGAAAGATGAATTTTCGGTAAAGGTTCAGGAAGAAGACGATTATGATGTATTACTTAGCTTGAAGTACAATGACAAGATAAAGGAGAAAAATAAAATAATAAGCAAAAAACAAATTATGGATGTTGCGGCAAAGAATAGGAATCATCAGGATAACGCTGCAAACCAGACTTGCAAATATTATGTATATGCAGCTTATGAGCAGGTATTCGAAAATGACTTCAAGCTGGGTTCAAAGGGATTTACCGACAGATTCGGCGTTGCTTGGGGCAAGGATGGTATTACTACCGAGGTTATGAAACAGGATTTTATAGATGCTGGAAGTTCGCTGGATGTTATAAACGATTTGAACAGAAATGCAGGAATATGGGCAGACTTAAGTACTTTACTGGATGATAAGGATTTGAGAGGCAAAACTATAACTGTTAAGTTCTATGCAAGGAAAATAACGAGCAACGCAAACATGACCGCTAGGTTAAGAGTGAAGGCGGATCAGATTTATTATGCATATGACACCTATCCTCTGGCATATAAGTGGAGGCAGTATAGTATGGATATCTTCATTCCAAAGGATTCAACCAATATGACCTTCAGCTTGCAGATAAATCCTGGTGAGGAAGTAAAAATTGACGGCTTTATAATAAGTGCCGTAAGATAAAAAATAAACCCCGCTAAATTGCGGGGCTTATTTTTGCTTATCTTATGCTACTTTAGCAAATATTACTGAAGAATCTGAGCGCCGTAGATAGGTGCAGTTCCATTTGCTCTGTATACTTCTACGATGTAGTTGTTGTCGCCTACTACTGTGCTAAATGTTCCAGCTTCTACAGTTGCGCCTGCATTTGTGTATAATGTTGCAATACTGATATCGCTGCCTACGACCTTTCCATAGTATGTTGTGCCGCCATAAACGACTGTTACAACATAGTCAGTAGTGTTCCAACCGCTGAAGGTTACATTGTTGTCAGTTACATCAATACCGCCGTCTGCAAGTATTCCTTTAAAGCTGTAGCTTCCAAGTCCGTCTACTGTTACAGTATAAGTCTGACCACTGAGAAGCGGTGCGTTTAGTGATATTCTGATTGATGTACCGTTTACTGCAGGTGTTGGGTTGATCTGTATAGCGTTGTCGTTCTTATCTTTAACAGTTATAACATCGGAGCTTACACTCTTTGTTGTTCTTACTTCTATTGTTCTGCCGTCTATTATAGCCACACCTTTGATGTAATCAGAGTTTACAACTGCTGATGCTACGAAATCGAAGGTTACATCTTTAACTGAGGACACATTGCCTGCGATGTCCTTAGCACCCGTCTTTGGTATGAGTGTGTAAACATCTCCGGCTTTGAGCGCTGTTCCGCCAAGGGTCAACTTAACGATGTTCTTGTTGTCCTTGTCGATAGCTGCTGAAATTGTTGCGCCGGAAGCTGTTCCGTCACTCTTTCTGATTTCGTAAGAACCTGTTGTTGACATATCTTCTGTGTATACTACATTGATTGTGTTGTTGCTTACTGCTTCAACATAGTCTATTGAAGGAGCATCTGTATCTTCAAGCATTGTTGTGTAAGCTGTGTAGCCAGCATAATCAATTTCTTCATCTACTACGGCATTTCCGAGGTAATCTTTCAAGCTTGCGCTGAAGTCAAATTTGTAAGTTGTGTCCATCGGCAATACGCCGGCACCCTGCTTAACAAGTGTCAAGGTTGAAAGCTCTTCATTTGAAGTTGGTGTTGTTGTTGTATCTGCATCTTCATCAACATATGCATCAAATACTGTTCCATTAGCAGCTGTAATTGTTCCGGCCATTGAGCCATCTGCTAATTTTATTGGACCTGTGAATGTGAATCTCAATGTTCTTACATCAACCTGGTCTTTAGTTGAAACTTCAACTTTATCAGCTGCTGTATCTGATCCGTAGAAGGTTGGCTTATTATCGTTGTCAACTACGAATGCATTGTTGTGCTTGTCCTTTATTCCTGCAAGTGTAGCAATAGTAAGTTCATCTGTTGTGTTCAAATCTGCGCTTGTCTTTAATACAACTGTAGTTTCGTCATCAACTACGCCAACAACGCTAGCTGTAATTGCTGATCCGTCTATTGTCATATTTACTGCTGGTCCAACAGCAGGTGTTGCAACTACTGGCTCATTGAATGTTATCATAATTTGTCTGTTGTTTGCAGCGTAGATATTTTCAATTGTAGGAGCAGTTGTATCTGCACCGTCAACCTGTGAAGTGAAGTATGCCTTTGCATTTATTGTAGCATTTCCAAGTCTGTCCTTTACTCCGTTGATTGTGACTGTGTAGTTCTTGTTTTCTGCCTGCTTTGCTGTTGTAAGAGTTACTACCTTGTAGTCGGAGCTTGCTGATACTTCTGCCTTAAGAACTGCACCCAGATTGTTGTTTATAACGTAGTTGGAAGGATCGTTTGCCGATGCAACATCAAGTCTTTCATCAAATGTCAGCTGAACTTCTGTCAAGCTGTTCCAAACTACCTTTGTTACTGCCGGAGGTTTAATGTCAGGTCCCTGTGATCTTGGGATGCTTCTGTTGCTTACTGTTGCCATTACATTGCCGAATTCGTCAGCGATGTTAGCTATTGTTATTTTGTAAGTTGTAGAAGTATCCATAGTGGATGTTGTCAATACAACTGTCTTTCCAAGGTCTGTATCAGGTTTTGTAGGTCTTACTATTTCAGCCTTGAGAACCTGTAAACCATTGTCAAATGTGTAGTTGTTTATATCTGTCAATGTTGCAGCATCCATTCTGTTGATATCAGTGAATGGAATTTCAACCATTGAATCGCCATATACCTTTATTGCACCAGCCTTAGGAGCTGTTGTGTCAGCTGCAACGCCGCCGAACTGCTTAGTTATAGCCTTGGATATTACGTTCTTTGATACTGATCCGTCAGCCAGGTTGTTTATTGTGAGAGTGTATCTTGTGTTGATTGCCATTGGCTCTGTGCTGATTTCTATCTGGTCATAGTATCCGTAATCATCTGAATCAGAGTCTATTGCAGTTACTTTTGTTATTGCAAGACCATTGTCGATTGAGTAGTTAGCTATATTTTCTGCTGTAGCCTTGTCTATACCATGAGCATCACTGAAGTTTAATACTATTCTCTGGTTGTTCTTTACTATTACATTGCCGCTAACTACAGGAGCCTTTGTATCAGCAGTTGCTGAAAGGCTCTTTGTAACAGTGCTTATAGCAACCATGTCTGAAGACTTAACGTTCTGGATTGTGAGCTTGTATATATTGTTTGTATTAAGTCCTGTAGTTGAAAGCTTAACTGTCTTTCTGCTGTCATCCTGTGCTGTCCAAAGTTCAGCTTTTGCCACTGCAGCACCTTTGTCAAGTGTGTAGTTAGCTATGTTTTCAGCTGAAGCTTTATCCATAGCCTTTGTGAATACAACTTGTATAGTATTAGTATCGATGCTCTTTACAGAATCAATCTGAGGAGCACCTGCTTCTTTAGCAATACCTGCAAAGTTAAGAGCTATGTCGCCTACTGTCAATGTGTAAGCTGTACCGGCAGTCTGAGCTGCAGTTGTAAGAACTACAACTGTTGAACTTTCAGCAGCTGCTGATTTAACTTCAAGTGCAGTTGCTGAGCCTTTAACTACGATTTTGTAGTTAGATGCGTTTTCAGCGAAAGCCTTTGCTACATCAGCATTGAAAGTTACTTCAACTTTGTCGTTAGCTATAGCTTTTACTGAATCTACTGCTGCAGTGGTAGAATCGGCATAAAGACCGGTTGATATAGCAGCGTCTCTATTGATTATACCGGCTTCTACTAATGTAGCAGCGAGTGACTTGCTAGTGCCTTTTACATTGGCTTTTAATGCTTCAACTGTACCGATTGCAAAATCATTAACTGTGAAGTTAGTGTTTCCTGCAAGAGCTGTAAGTCCTTTTGAAGCTGCGAATGTCATAACTTCTGACCATGAGAAATCACCAACAACTGCGGATGAATTCTGCTTGTAACCAAGTGCTTCAAGCATTACCTTGTAGTACTGGTCAGCTTCAATCTTAAGGTATGGAGCGAAGTTGTTTCCGCCTATACCAACCCATCCGAGTTCCGGATGAGCTTTGAGGTAAGCCATTATTGCTTTACCGCCAGCCCATGCTATGTTGCCATCCGCAAAGTTATCAGTTCCTGTGAAGGCCAAAGCTTCTTCTTCAAGACCCTTAAGTCTAAGGAACATAGTAGCTGCCTGGAGTCTGTCAGGTTTTGTTGCGAGGTATTCTGGTGTTACACCATTACCTGAACCCTGAAGTACACCGATAGTTTTGAGTGTTTCGGCATCATTGCCGATAGCTGTTGTTTCTGCAGCAAATACTGTTGATACTGTTGAGAACATCAAAGCAAATGCCAAAAGAACAGCAAGTATTTTTTTACTCATACTTTTTGTTTCCTCCTTATGATTGTTTTTGGTTTTGTTTGGATTATGGTTATTTGTGTTTTTTGGTGATTTACCAATTAATCCACTAATACCTATGCTATGCACCCCCTTTCCAGGTTGTAGAAAAATTGATTTAATATCTTTCACGGTTAACATAATTCTACACATTATTTTGATTTCCTTCCTGCGTAACAGTATTGTAATCAAGTGTAATAATTGTGTAACAGAAACCGATGAATAAGCAGTGAATAATATTATGTAGTAATGTTATGTTAATCAGAAAGAATAAAAGAATTTGCCTGTGATGTAAGTGGTTTATGCGACTTTATTCATAATAACACAGGTTTGCGGAGATTTGAACTTTTAGATTTTTACAGTATGTATTTTTTTTGCTACAATTGGCTTATTAAAGCAGGATTTAAGCAAACTCTACAGAATAATATCATATATAATATGCAAACCAAGTATAAGAAAAAATAAGCAGCTGTCAAAGCTTGGCTTGTAAGATCCAAAAATGCAAAACTTTTTTGAAATGAAAAAGTTCTGCTGAAAGTGTAAAGAATAAAAGGAGGATACAGATGAAAAAAATTAAAGCATTAAAAGCAGCAGTTGTTACGATGGCACTGATATTCACAGTTACCGGTGTTGCTTATGGAGATGTTGATGCTACGCAGTTTAAAGATATAGATAATAGCTGGGCAAAGCAAAATATAATAAATGTAACCGAAAAAGGTTTGATGGGAGGCGCATCGGCTGATCAATTCAAACCGAAGGAAAACATTAAAAACTATGATGTGATAGTAAGCATAGCACGTATGATGAATGCAGAAAAGGCTGCAAATCTTGATCAATTGGTTGAAAAATACAAAACTAATATTTTGGACAAATTCAATGTGCCGGAATATGCAAGAAAGTACGTAGCATTCGGACTGGATAAAGGAGTTGTTTCGGATGCGGAAGTAAGTACTTTTGCGGATAAACAGTACGCAACAAAGCAGAATATCTGCAAATACCTCGGCAAAGCCTTTAGTGTTACGGTAGACAGCAAGCTGCCGCCGGTAGTTCTTCCTTTCAAGGATTCAATGTTTATAGCTTCACAGTATAAACCTTATGTGGATTTTCTTATTAAGAACGGTGTAATTGATCCAAAAGGTGATGCAAACGGCAACTTTAATCCGGATGAATATGTTAACAGAGAAACCTTTGCAAAAATACTGGATTTATCTAATACAGTATACGAAAAAGGAAAGTTGGAGCCGGGAGCAGCTGCAGAAGGCGGGACTACTGGAAACACAAGCAATCCGGTAGAGCAGAATACGGGAAGTACAAACGGCAACGGTTCAACAACTGTTGAGGAACCTAAAGAACCCACTGATGAACCGGGAGCAAAGGCTGATGTAGTTGCTTATGTTGATGAAGCTATCCCCGAATACGGAAATCTATCTGTATTTGTCGGAACGGAGAAAAAAGTATATAAGGTAGCAGATAATGCAACCTGCACTATTGACGGCATCACAAGCTACTATTGGAAGCTGAAAAAGAGCGACCTTGTCAATCTGTACTTATCAAATGAAAAAATAGTGAAGATTGTCGGTGAAAGTAAAATACAAAAGATTATTGGAAAGCTGGTATCTATAGAAACAAAAGACAAAACTTTACTCACGATAGAAACCGATAAGGGTGAAACCAAGAAGTATGCAATCACAGAAAAAACAGCAGTGGTTAAGGATGGAAAGGTTGCACTCTGGCAGGAATTAAAAAATGGCAACAGCCTGGTAATTACTACATCATATGATGAGCTTGTTGAAATAAACGCTGATGGAGTGAAAAGCACCGACAAGGGTGTTATTGAGTCGATAGTGTTCAGCAGAATGGCACCTCCCAAGATTGTAGTCACAGCACTGGATGGAAGCCAGAATACATATTTTACAAGTAAGGGTATAGAAATAGCAGGAATAGGTAATGATATATACTTGCTGAGACCAGGTATGCAGGTGGATGTAAATCTGATAGATGATGAGATCAGCAAAATAAGTGTAGCAAATGCAGCAAACGAGAATGCAACTATAGAAGTGGCTTTAAATGGGCAGATAAAGCAGATCGATCAGGCAACAAAGCTTATTGTAGTTGAAGTATATGATAAATCAACCGGTAACTATGTGGAAAAGAGAGTATTTCTGACTGATGAGACAAGGATCGGAGACGCATATCTCAATATTTTAAGCATAAAAGACCTGAAGGTCAGCCAGCTGGTTGATATCAGAGGTACCGGCAGTACAGAAGGAATCTATGCAAAGGTGATACAGATAAGATAACGTCTGAGAATTAAGACAGACACTACAATATAGCACATGTTTTATAACGTGTGCTATATATGTTTTAGACTTATATATTTGGTGGAGAGGATTTTAATGGGCAATAAAAAAATATCTGTAGTGGTTCCCATGTATTATGAAGAAAAGGTTGCGGAAGTTTGTTACAAACGTCTCAAGGCTGTTATGGAGAGCTGCGGGTATGCTTATGAATTGGTTTTTGTAAATGACGGCAGCAGGGATAAAACTCTTGAAATACTTGAAAAAATTGCAGGCAATGACAAGAAGGTCAGAGTTATAAGCTTTTCCAGAAACTTCGGTCATCAGGTGGCTGTTACCGCTGGAATAGACAAAGCCAGGGGGGATGCTGTTGTAATTATTGATGCGGATTTGCAGGACCCTCCGGAGCTGATTGCCGGGATGTTGAAGTTATGGGAGCAAGGTTATGATGTTGTCTATGCAAAAAGAAAAAAGAGAAAGGGAGAGAGCCTTTTCAAGCTTTTGACGGCCAGGATTTTCTACAGGGTGCTGGACAAACTTTCGGATACGAGGATACCGCTGGACACAGGGGATTTCCGGCTAATAGACAGGAAAGTCGCTGAAGAACTCAGGAACATGAGGGAGAGAAACAGATTCCTGCGTGGAATGATCAGCTGGATAGGCTTCAAGCAGATTCCCATAGAATATGAGAGAAGCGAGAGATTTGCCGGTGAGACCAAATATCCCTTCAAGAAAATGGTGAAGCTTGCCCTTGACGGCATTGTTTCTTTTTCTTCAAAGCCTCTGAAAATATCCCAATACCTTGGTTTTTTTGCTGTAATATGCGCTATGGTAATATTTATTTATTCCATTGTATATAGACTGGCAGGGGGGAGGCATCTTGTTTCAGGCTGGGCATCAATCATGACTACAGTTACATTTCTAGGGGGCGTTCAGCTTATTTCAGTTGGAATATTGGGCGAGTACATTGCCAGGATGTATGAGGAAAGCAAGAACAGGCCTTTATATATTATAGAGAAGGAAATAAATATAAATGAAGAGCTTTAAAAAAATGGCGAGTATAATTGTGAGTCTTGCAATTGCAGTGCTGCTGATGTATTTTGTATTGGCTAAAGCAGGATTTGCCAACGTACCCGGTTACTTGTCCGCCATTGATTTCAAATGGGTAGTCTTGGCTGTTGCACTTTATACCGTAGACATGTTTATCAGGGCCTATAGGTGGAAGGTAATACTGAAAAGCAACAACCTTCAGGTAGGTTTAAAAGACTCCTTCATGGCCTATAATCTTGGCAACAGCTTGAATATTATAATTCCGGCTAAGATAGGTGATGTAGCCAGATCCTATTATTTAAAGAAGAAGTTCGGTTACACATATCCAAGGACGCTTCCGTCGACATTTCTAGACCGGCTGTTTGATGTTGTAGGCGTTTACTTTGTTATTCTATTATGCAGCTTGTATATAGTGACAAGAGCAAAGCTCTCCACCTGGCTGTATGATATTTTTATCCTGGGGATTGTGGTTCTTGTAATTATTTTTATCGTTATGGAATTGTTGTTAAGGAAAAGTTCGCTGGTTGGAAAGATTAAGAATGAAAAGCTCAGGAGTCTTATCTATTCTTTACTGGAGGCATTTACGGGATCCTTCAAGGACAGAAGGAACTTTTTAATACTTATAGGCTGTTCGGTTGTTATATGGTTGTGTGAAGGACTCTTTGCATATTTGATATTCATTTCTCTTGAGCAATACTATAATCCTGTTGTCGTAGCGTTTTCAACCATGATTGCCGTACTCACAAAGGTTTTCCCGATTACTCCGGGGGGAATCGGTGTATTTGAGGGGACCATGGTTATAGTGCTGGCCATGTTCGGCTATAGCAGCGGTTCAGCGGCAGTAGCTTCAACTGTGAACCACCTTTTCATGAACCTGTATGCGGTTATACTCGGGATATATATATTACTCAGAGAAAATATCAGCGTATCAAATATAGAGCTGGAATAAAATATTTAAGGCAATAAAGAAGGTAGATGAAAATGAGGGTAGGAATAATCGGCGGAGGTATAACAGGCCTCTCTGCGGCATATGAGCTTTCAAAGAAGGGCTGCGAGGCAGAAATCCTTGAAGCCTGTGGAGAAATGGGAGGCATAGCCGGTGCAGTGCGGCTTGAAGGTAATTATATAGAAAAGTATTATCATCATTTTTTTAAGTCCGACAAGTATGTGATATCGCTACTTAAAGAGCTGGGGATTGAAGAAAGTCTGAAATGGCATGAAAGCAGCATGGGGTACTTTGCCGACGGGAGAGTTTACAAATTCGGGACCCCTGTATCCCTTATGGGTTTCAAGCCGCTTCCTTTTGCTGATAAAGCCAGGTTTGGCATTTCAGTATTGAAGCTGATGGGCAAGAAACAGTGGAGTTCTTTGGAAAATATCACAGCTCATGAATGGCTGATCAAAAATGCAGGAATGCATGTATATAACAAGGTGTGGAAACCTCTGCTGGTCACCAAGTTCGGGAACCGGTTCGACAGTATATCCATGGCATGGTTCTGGGGCAAGGTTAAGCTCAGGGGGGCATCCAAGGAAAATGGCAAGGAGGTGCTGGGCTATATCAATGGGAGCTGCCAGGTGCTCCTTGACAAGCTGCAGTGCTCTTTGGAAGCGAAGGGAGCCAAATTACGCCTTGATTGCAGGGTAGACTCCATCGATAAAGAAAATGGAAAGCTTGTTATTCATTCGGGTAATGACAAGTTCAGCTACGATAAAGTAGTCAGCACTGTCCCGCTGCCGGTATTTGCAGAGCTTGCACAGGGTATTCTGCCTGAAAATTATTTGTCAAGGGTGAAATCTATAGAATATACCTCAGTAGTGTGCATGATACTGACATTAAAGCAGCCTTTCAGCAATTACTATTGGATGAACATAGGGGATGAGGGCATACCCTTCGGCGGCCTTATTGAACACACCAATCTGATAGACAAGAGCGAGTACGGCAGCAAGCATATATTATACATTTCGAACTATCTGTACAAGACCAGCAAGTACTATAATATGAACAATGAGGAACTTCTAAGGGAATATATTCCTTATTTGAAAAAAATAAACCCCGGCTTTGATGAAAGCTGGGTGGAAAAGGCTTTTGCATATAGAGACGAGTATGCACAGCCGATAATCACCTGTGGTTATTCAAAGGCAAAACCGGAGTTTGAAACCCCGGTGGAAGGCCTTTATACGGCAAGCATGTGCAATATTTATCCCGAAGACAGGGGTATGAACTATGCCATACGGGATGGAGCAAGGGTAGCGGAGCTTATCTCACCTTAATTATCTTTGTCCCCTGGCTTTCGAACACCACATCGCCTAAGGACAGCAGCTTGCTTTCATTGAGATTTTTGTATTTTTGCCTTTCCAGGCTGCCTATTATTATATATTTAATATCATATTTTCTTATAATATCCCATGTAGCCTTGTCGTCCTGCGATTCATAAACAGTCTCTACTTCCTTGCCTCTGTTCAAAGGTTCGTTCCTGTCGTTCCTCCAGAGCCATTCATGCACAAACCAGCCCTGTACTGTAGGCAGTCCCGTAGCCATGGAAATCCTGCAGTACTTTGAGTAGCTGTCGCCATTTGCCTCCAGTATTGTGGGCTGTCCTTTTACATTTTCATTGAACCATTTTACAGCATCATAGTCCCCCGGATTCTCCTCCTTTAAAAAGTTCAGGCCATAGATGCCTTTATAATTGGAAGGCTTCAAGCTGCCATAGTATCCTTTCAGGGCCAGAGGGAGATATGACATGGGTAATATATACATTATTATGAATGCAGCAGCCAGGAGGTATTTCAAATGCTTCACTTTAACTTCGGATGCTACTCTTACTGCTATATAACCTGTAACAATCCCTAACATAATAAAGGCTTGGTATGTAAGCTTGAACATTGTATTTGCCCTGTGATAGCCTTGGTAGTAAATATCGCGGACATATACCACCTCCGGCATAGCTACCAGACCTAATGCGCAGAGGCTTATTATAAGGCAGAAAATATCCGGTACCGTCATGCTTCTTATAAGCCCGGCCAATTTTTTAAACTTACTTCCCTCGTCAGCATTATTGTTCTTTATAAGTTTTGAAATTATCACTGCTACAAATACAGCAAAGCAAAGGAAATAGAAGAGCTGATGCCCCCAGAGCACAAGCAGCTGGTACAAAGGTGTATGGTAGTGCACGAAACCTACACCTGAAGCAATACCTTTGAAATTTAGGGAATAAGGAAGCACTAGTACCCGGGTTAGTGCAACAACGGCAGCAAGCTGCAGCAATGCCTTTTTGACGGTGTTTGAGAAATAGATATTAAAGTACAAAAGTGCTATTATCATTACGGTAATATAAATAGGGTAGTCCCAGGTATTTGTCATATACATGACGGAAAGCAGCAGTGCCATAAGCAGAAGTTTTCCCTTATTAGGACCGCGTTCCTTTTCAGCTTCCGGGAAAAGACTCAAAAGCAAAGCTATAAAAGTCAGTACAACAGGTATATCTGAAACATGTCCGTGAAGGTCTGAAACGACAAAGGAATATATCGGAAACTCATGTATGGTTTTATCGTTATTAGAGGGATTATAGCCTATGTATCTTGTGGATTGGGGGTAGTAGTACTCCGGCTTTGCCGGCTGCATGAGGCCGGCTCCGCTTAGCATTGGCCTTGCATACCCGTATATGAAACCGTGAAGGTTTCCACCCAATGACAGAAGTGAAGCTGAAATAAGCCCTGCTATTATTACTTTTTTAAGCGGGTATTTTTTGAGTAAGTATAAAAGATTGCCTGCTGCTGAAAAGGTCAACAGGAAGGAAAAAGAAAAAATTGTAGCAAGCATTATATTGTAAGTAATTGCAGGGTCGATATTCGTCAATACAGTTAGGTATGCGCATATGAAATGGCCAAAATAATAATAATTGATGCTTTTTCCGGCAAACCAAATATCGACGGGCGGCATATGCTCAGCTCTGATAATTGCATTTACAAAGCCAAAATCCATGTATTTCTCAAGACCGGAGATATTGGGCTGCAGTCCCCTGATATAGCACCAGAACAGGAGTAATAGAAGGAATAACAATTCCTCGCCAAGTATTGCCCACTTGTGGATTCTTACAAAGGCTTTGAGGTCAAAGTCCTTAAAAAAGAATTGCCTGATTGGAAGAAATACTAGTATTATAAAAATGACGGAGTGCCTGGTTAGTTTCATTATGCCTGTTGAAGAGATGAGCCAAGTGGAATAAGAAAGTATAAGTATCCCTATAACCTTTGAGAATACATAGCCCTTGTCAAAAAACCCCTTGAAGCAATTTTGGGCAAGGGGGAGGAATAATATACCTATTGGTAGAATATATAACCACCATTTGAAAACAAGAATAACATCCGCTGACAAACCATTACCCCCCTTGAATAATTAATACAATTAATATATTACAATACGCAGGAAAATATTAAAATAGGCATAAATCCGCGGGTGGGGTACGGACAACACGGATTTACACGGCTGTCCCACGAAATTACATGGATAAAAAATATTAACCAGCCGTGTGTTCAGTGGGTTTCAGTGTGTTTAGTGTTACACGCTTTTTAGTGCCAAATCATTGAGAAATACGGAGGAATAATATAATGAAGGTAAGAAAAGCCATAATACCAGCAGCAGGCCTTGGTACGCGTTTCCTGCCCGCAACGAAGGCACAGCCTAAAGAAATGCTGCCCATAGTAGACAAACCTACAATACAATATATTGTTGAAGAGGCAATAAACTCGGGTATTGAAGAAATTCTCATAGTAACAGGAAGAAACAAGAGGGCCATAGAGGATCATTTTGACAGGTCGGTGGAGCTCGAGCTGGAGCTTAAACATAAGGGGAATGAAGTGCTGTTAAAGCAGGTAAGGGATATTTCAAACCTGGTGGATATACATTATATAAGACAAAAGGAAGCGAAGGGGTTGGGGCATGCAATAGGCTGCGCCAGAACTTTTGTCGGGAATGAGCCTTTTGCGGTGCTTTTGGGTGATGATGTAGTGGATTCTGATGTGCCATGCCTGAAGCAGCTTATTAATGTTTTTGATGCCCATAGTACTACCGTACTTGGAGTTCAGGAGGTTAAGCATGAAGATGTAAGCAAATACGGTATAGTGGACTATGAAGCTGTAAATGATAGGCTGTATAAGGTGGGGAATCTTGTGGAGAAACCGTCCAGGGATAAGGCTCCGTCAGACATAGCCATTCTCGGAAGGTATATCATCACTCCTG
>JBLNDG010000113.1:0-24908 GCA_050261415.1 Caulobacteraceae bacterium
GCCTGAGCCACCTTTGTTCTATCCGTTTCTTTTAAGTTTTCCGCTTCTCATGGCATAGTTCTCTGCAATCCCGAAAATGTACAGGCCCAGCGGTATAAGCGCCGCCCCTATTACCAGAATCAGTATGATTTCCGGCAGCACATCACCTAACGACGCGCCCTGAATCAGGCACCGCTTTATTGCTTCAAGAGTATACGTCGCCGGTGATATTGAAGAAAAGAACTGCAGCCATTCCAGCAATGCCTCTACGGGATAATATATACCTGATATCAAAAGTAAAAAGCCTGCGATTATATTTGTCGCCTGAGCCCCCTTTTCGGTAGACAAAAGCGGCAGTACCGCTGCCATCAGCCCAAGACCGATGAAAGCAAAGCTGGATGCCAGAAGCGCCAAAAAGGCACCTGCTATGTTTGCGTTATCCATGGTAATATCAAAAATAAGGCAACTGCTGCAAGCACTATGACTGTACGTATTGCCCCATATATTATTGCATATACGCAGGTTCCTCCCAGATGCGTAATCCTTCTGACCGGAGCCATAAAAGTATATTCAATGGTTCCTTCCCACCGTTCCCATGACACCGAGTTGCTTATCTCCATAGATATAACCGAGAGAAAACCCCAAAGAAGTGCTCCGATTATGAGGTAAAGCGTGGTAGTCGCTCTTTCGCCCTCTGGAACATTGTATGCTATAAGGCCTATAGTGAGCGTGTTTATAATATTATAGAACAGGAATACTATCTCCCAGCTCAAGTACCTTTTTACCAGGTTCAGATTCCTTTCAACAAATGCATAGCTTGCTTTAACTTCGTTAATTATCTGCATCTTCACCGTCCTCCTCCTTAAAGCCCTTACCCGTAAGTTCAAAGAATACATCTTCCATTGTAACTTCTTCGTCCCCTTTGGCAACCATCTTTTTAAGATTATCAGGAGTATCAATTGCTATTAACCGGCCTTCATCTATTATAGCTATCCTGGTGCACATCTTTTCTGCCTCCTGCATGTCGTGAGTGGTAAGTATTATTGTGGAGTCATGAGTATTCTTAACTTCCATTACAAAGTCCTGCACTTCCTTCTTGGACTTTGGGTCCAGGCCTGTAGTAGGCTCATCAAGCAGTATCAACACCGGAGAAGTGAGCAGTGCCCTTGCTATCGCAACCTTTTGCTGCATTCCCCTTGATAAATCCTCAAGAGGGCAGTATACCTTTTCCTTTTTTAAGCCCAGCCTTCCAAGCACCTCTTCCACCTTTTTCCTGCCTGCCACCATATTGTAATTATAAAGCCTCAAGGAATAGGAAAGGTTTTCCATTGCGGACAGCTTCTTAAAGAAAGAAGCTTCTACAGATACTCTGTTAATCTTCTTTCTTATTTCAAACCTGTCCCTTATTATATCCTGATCAAATATTTTTATATCACCCTCGTCAGGGATTAAAAGTGTTGATAAGAGCCTTATGAGGGTGGATTTGCCGGAGCCGTTCTGCCCCAGCACTCCAAATATTTCACCCTTATTTACCTCAAAAGTGACATCCTTTATCGCAGCAATTTTATTCTTCTTTTTCAATAAGGATATCCTTTTGTCACTCTCATCATTCTGTAAAAAACTTTTGGTAACCTTTTTACACGCTATTGCCTTCATCCGTCATCCCACCTTAAAATTATTTGATGATGATGTTCAGCAGGCTTGCTTTGTACCCAAAATCATTGCTTTTCAAGTATTTGACATCATACTCCAAAGACTGGTACAAAGAGTAGCCGTAATCATCAGTAATCCTATCTTCGTTCGCTTTATTAAGCTTCTGATTTTCTGTAAGGTCTGACTTTACTAAAATACTGCTAACCAAATTCATAGTATTACCTCCTCTGTCTCAATTCCTTGCTGCGGTAACTAGAAACAATCACCAATCCTGCTCTTTGTCATTTAATGACCGCCTCCTTTCACAAGTTGTAATGGTGTGTTTGTATAATAAAAAGGCCACGGGTATACCCATGACCTTTTTAAAACATCAGTTCAACTGATTTTATTTGCTATATAAATAAAATCACGGGTTATATGACCCGTGACCTTTAAATACATTATTTAATATTATTCAATCCCGGGCCGTGATATGAAATTTTAGGCATAAAATGACCATCTGCAAAAAATACAATAGCATTGCATACTACGGAGCCTACGCTTGCAAAACTGTTTCTATTCATTTTCACGACCTCCTTTTTTAATGTTTTTATTGATAATACCAATTTGTATCTTATACTTTTTTACTATACCATAAATTATTAATATTTACAATACTTCCAAATATTACATTTATGTAACAGACACTATTTCTTTATGTTATTCTTATATGCATATATGGCAGCCTGGGTTCTATCACTTACGTTTATTTTCCTGAATATATTGGAAACATGGTTTTTAACTGTTTTTTCACTGATAAAAAGCCTGTCGGCGATGTCCTTATTGTTGAGCCCATCTGCAATAAGTGCTATTACCTCGTATTCCCTCTGGGTAAGCTCATTTTCACCCTTGCTCCTAATGTTCCTTGGCTTGTTGAATTCCCTGATAAGCTCTGCAGCGAGCTTGGGCTGTATATAGGATTCTCCATTGTAAGCATCCCGGATGGCTTTAAAAAAGCTGGCCGAATCGGAATCCTTGAGAATATACCCTGCCGCCCCTATCTGCATGGTTTCCAGAAGGTACTCCCGGTCCTCGTGTATTGTGAGTATTATCACCTTTGTAGCAATGCCATCTTCCTTTAGCTTTTTCAATGCCTTTATACCGTTCATTACGGGCATATTTATATCAAGCAGCAAAACATCCGGTTTAAGCTCCTTAACTTTCTGTATTGTTTCCATACCATTGGAAGCCTGTCCCACTACTTTGAAATCTTCTTCCAGTTCCAACAGCTGTTTTAGTCCTTCCCTGACTATGGAATGGTCATCTGCAATCAGTATCCTTATAGTATCCACATTATCCCTCCTCGCTTATCTCTAATGGCATGCTGATAAATATTTTCGTACCTTTACCCGGCGATGTTTTTACATCAAACTTACCGTTTAAAAGCTCGACCCGTTCTTTCATGCTCAAGAGCCCATAGCCTCCATCGTCATTCCTTTTTGTGACTTTAAGCAAACTCTTGTCAAAGCCTTTGCCATCATCACTTACAAGAATATTTATGAACTCTTCCTTGAATTCAACCCTGACACTCGCATTTTTTGCTTCGGAATGCTTTCTTATATTGGTCAGCGATTCTTGTATTATTCTAAAAGCCGCAAGCTCTACCACCGGTTTTAACGGTTTTGAATCACCGAAGACAAGAAAATCAACATATATTCCCGATTCCTCAACATAGTTAGAAATATACCTCTGCAGGGTAGGAACCAAACCCAGATCGTCAAGGGACATCGGTCTTAAATCATATATTATCTTCCGCACATCGCTAAGACTTGACCGCAAAAACTGCTTCAGATTAATGAGTTCCTCCTTCGCCTTTTCCTTATCCATATCAACCAGCTTCTCGCAAAGCTCCGTCTTTATAACAAGATTGGCTATAAGTTGGGCAGGCCCGTCATGTATCTCCCTTGCCACCCTTTTTCTTTCCTCTTCCTGGGCTTTGATAATCTTTATGCCAAGGAACTGTTTTTGTTTAATGTCCTCCAATTGTACTGAAAGATCCTGCAAGTTACCGCTCAGATACCCCATTGCAACTCCAACCTTGGAAACCAGTGACTCAGCCTTACTTGCCGTATCCTTTGCAATCTTCAGTCTTCTTTCCAGCTCATTTCTTCTTTGTATCAGCCGCTGTTCCTCGGCTTTCTTGGTAATCAGCTCCACCTGCAGATCTTTTGCCTTATCATAAGCTCTTTTGATGTCTTCTTCCTTATACTGTTTTATATTTTTACTGACTATCATCAACTGGTACCTGCAGTCTTTATCCAATTTTTCAAGCACATCAACCTGATGTATTATATCCGTAGCACATATTCTGACCTTTTCAAGCTCTTCCTCTGCTATACGGCACTCATTACGTGCGTTTTCCGCTATGCTGAATATTTCTTCCCTGCTCTTTTCAATGATTTCCACTGTATTATTTATAATTGTGCTTAATCTATCTATAATAAACACCCCTTGTGATAATTTCGACTTAATCCGACACTTAATAAAAGAATGTAATCTATCAAAATTATATATAATATTATTATCGTAAAAATAATGGGTTTTGTTAATAAAAAACTACCAACTGCTTATATTTACAGCTGAAACGTATGGAGCAAGCAGAATTTTCCATTGTTCTGTAAAGTTCGTACCTTTGCCCGTGAAGCCTCAATACCTATATTATACTATTTTGTAATTATAATTGTTAATAGTATAATTATTGATAATCGTGTTTTTTTTACACAACAAAAAAGTGCGGCAAAACCGCACTTTTAAACTTTTACATCGCTTCAAGCTGCACGTGTTCTTGTTCATTCAACAGGAAATTCAGGTCCAGAATTATAAGAAGCCTGTCACCCTGTTTACCTATGCCTGTAATATACTTTCTATCTGCACCTGCGATTATTTCCGGAGTCGCCTGTATATTTGAATCATCAATCGTCAGTACTTCAGATGCATCATCAACTATGAAAGCTATTTGTTTGGAACCAAAGTTTATTACAATTGTCCTTGTGTTCTCTGTTATTTCCCCTCCAGGAATGTTAAATCTCTTTTTTAGGCTGATAACCGGAATTACATTTCCTCTAAGGTTCATAACTCCTTCGACAAACTCAGGTGTGTTGGGGACTTTAACCGGCTCCTCATAGGGACCAATCTCCTGTACCTGCATTATATTTACGCCGTACTCTTCTTTACCAAGTTTAAAAACTACAAATTGAACTTCAGCCATGAACATCCCTCCTTAACTATCGTGTATCAAGATGATGGTAATGCATATTGTACAAGCTACTAATAAGTATATTATACCATCAAAACCAAATACCCACAATTAATGTTTTTTGCAGTTGCAATTGTGGTGTCCGTCATGATGTTCATGGTTGCATTTGTTACCGTCTTCAACAAATTCTATAGACTCCAGCTGCTGCCTGACCTGACCTTTTATATATTCCAGATATTGCCCCCGGAGTTTTTGCTGCTCCAGCTTTTCTTCCTCAGTCAAGCCCTCGCCCCTGGACTTTCTTGACAAATAGTTTATTCTATCCAGCATTTCTTTTGTTATCATATTTTTACCTGCCCTAATTTGTTATTCCAATTCACCTATAACACTTTCAACTGCTTTTATCAGCATCTCTGACTTGACCATCCTGTCCAGCTTATTCATATCTGTATACATTACCCTGTCCTCATCAACAGGCGGAACCTCACGTCTTATTATTTTGTACGCTTCTGAAGTACCCTTGCCGAACTTCACATTTCCCCTGAAGCTGATAGCTTGTGCTGCTGCAAAAGCTTCTATTGCAAGTACCTTCTGAACATTGTCCAGTATCACTCTTGCTTTTCTTGCAGCAGTAGTACCCATGCTGACATGATCCTCCTGGTTTGCAGAAGAAGGTATGGAATCTACGCTTGCGGGATGAGCCAATACTTTGTTTTCGGAAACAATAGATGCTGCTGCGTATTGTGTTATCATAAAGCCCGAATTCAAGCCGCCCTTTTTTGTAAGGAACGCCGGAAGATCATTGAGCTGAGGGTTAACCAATCTCTCCAGCCTTCTTTCTGAAACATTTGCCAGTTCAGAAACAGCTATGCCCAGGAAATCCATAGATAACGCAATCGGCTGTCCATGGAAGTTTCCTCCGGATATTACCTGGTCCTCATCAGCAAATACAAGGGGGTTATCGGTAGCCGCGTTCAATTCAATGGAGACCTTTTCCTTTATGTAGTGTATGGCATCTCTGCTGGCTCCGTGAATCTGAGGTATGCACCTCAATGTATATGCATCCTGCACCCTTATTTGTCCTTGTTCCGTTGTCAGCTCGCTTCCTTCAACGATTCTGAGCATATTTCTTGCAGATATCACCTGGCCCTTATGGCCTCTAACCTTGTGGACCTTCTCATCGAAAGCAGTGGTTATTCCCCTCAAGGCTTCCAAAGTCATGGCAGATATTATATCAGCGTTTTTCAGAAGATTTTCTGCGTCATAAACTGCAAGCGCACCTATAGCAGTCATAACAGGGGTACCATTTATCAATGCAAGTCCTTCCTTGGAGGTCAGTTGTACAACTTCAATGCCGGCCTTATCCATAGCCTCCCTGCCCGACATTTTCTCGCCCTGGTATATGGCTTCGCCTTCACCCAACATAACCAATACCATATTTGCAAGAGGAGCAAGGTCACCGCTCGCACCAAGGGAACCTTTTTCAGGAATTATTGGATGCACTCCATTATTAAGCATCTCGATAAGAGTGTTTAATGTATCCAGTCTTATACCTGAGTAGCCTTTTGCCAACGCATTGGCTCTTAGAAGCATAATAGCTCTGACAGTTTCTTCAGGCAAGGCATCCCCCAAGGAACAGGCATGACTTACAATAAGATTTCTTTGCAACGCCTTGGTATCTTCCTTTGATATGAAAACATCGCTGAACTTTCCAAAGCCTGTTGTTATCCCATATACAACAGCTCCGTTATCCACCAGACTGTCAACATATTCTCTGGATTTTTTGACCTTTCTTACTGCCTGCTCTGAGAGTTCTACAAAAAAATCACTCCTGGCGACATTAACCACATCATTGATGGTTAAATGCTCGCCGTCAATCAATAAATGCCCCATCCAAATAACACTCCTTATTAATAAAATTTGCGCTTTTTCAAGCGCTATTGTTCACTTCATACCCACCAAATATATTCTATCAAATTTCCACTTCAAAAGTAAACATAAAGGTTCCCAAAAAAGTTGAAAGCATGGAATGCTATTTCCGTGTAAAAAGAAATTTTTCAGGGTTTGCACTGGAAAATTTGGATTTTTCAACCTCATTCAAGCTTCCGGATTCCGAAAATACCCGTATATACGAACTGTACGAATCACAATATAAAAGATTTACCATATAATCCGAACCGAACAGTATCCTGTCATTTATTTTTTTTTGCTGTTTTTCGGAATAGCTTCCTATAAGCTTCCTCAAGGATTTGTAGTATTCCTCGCTGAAGCCGCAGTTGGAAAAGTCCGTATAAACGTTATCATACCGCAGGATATAATCAATAATTTTCTGTGCCCATTCCTGTCTGTTTAGCATTTTTTTAAGCTTACCCAGCTTTCCCATGTGCCCGAAATTGATTTTTAAATCAGGATATTTAATAAGGACCTCTTCCCATGCGTCAGGTGAAGTGCGCCTTTCCGACTCCTGCGGGTCCCCGACTATAAATCCCCCATCGCTGCAGTGCACGGTAACAGGTATACCCTTATTCATACAGTATTCGTACAAGTATTTGACTTTTTCCCTTTCAGGCCCGTCCCCCGGCCATGGATCAAAACCCAGCGGAGGGTAGAGTTTTATACCCGAGAAGCAGTTGCTGCCGAGTTCCCCTATGTTTCCGCTAAAGCCGGAAAGTTTCTGATAATTTTCTCTTAACTTTCCATAGGTACCATCATAATCCCCAAAGTATTTATCAAGCATGATGTTTATTTTTTTCATAGTATAGTTTTTGGTATTGATCCCGAGAAAGGGGTATATCTCAAACAGCTTTTCGCTGCTCTCGTTAATATATTTCTTTATCCCCCAGAAGACGTCTATTACCTGCTCGACTATAGGCTTTTCCACAATATTTTTACAGTACTCCTCTGTAATTCTCATATTCTTGTAACCAAAATCCATCATAAGAGGTGTAAGTATGATTTTCCCATATATTTTTTCCCCCACCCTTAAACCTCTGTGACCTTTATCGCTGATCCACAAGGGGTTATCCTTTTTCAAACAGTGTTCCATAAGCAGGAAAAAACTGCCCATATCACTTTCCATTATTGAAAGCGTATTTGTGGTTTTTTCTATCTTGTCCCTCATGAATATCGAGATTGCAGGGGTATAGACTGCCAGAACCAATGGAATGTTTACCCTCCGCAGCAGGGCAGAAAGATTGGGATGGCTAAGATTCATTGCATGACAGTGAATATCATAAAATACTTTTTCCTCCATGGATACAAAGTCCCCCCTTCAGCATATTTCAAGCTCTAATGTGATATATAATATGCCTCGGGGGTATGCTGCTGAGACTGTCCGGAGGTAACCAAAAGCATTGTGCCTGAATAATATGTATTACTCATCTTATAAAGGGAGTATGGATATGTCGGTTCCTCATGGATTTGACAAGAAGTTGGCCCTGTTTCTTGCAAACTGCTGCCTTCAAGCCTATGACCAGTTCAGATGTAGAGGCAACTTCACCATACCTTTCGGCTACAAGCTGGTGGATATAATAAGGGCATCACCTGTCAGGACATATGATCTGTTCGGCTTTATTATTGAATCGGAAGAAAATATAGTTGTCGCCTTCAGGGGAAGCCAATCAAATCCGGACTGGATTGCAGACGCCGCAATACACCAGTCATACTTCCCCTATACCCGCGTAAAATTAAAAACCGATTCAGGCTTTACTTCCATTTACAACACATGCAGAAACCAAATTGCAAATACTTTAAGCTCTCTCAGCCCATCCAAGAGGTTTGTTCATTACGGGGCACAGCATGGGGGGTGCTCTGGCGGTGCTTAGCACTCTGGATGTTGCAGCCAACACTGATTATAAAGAGCCTATTATGTATAACTTCGGGAGTCCCAGGGTCGGTAACCCAAAGTTCGTGCAAATATACAACGAAGTAGTAAGGGACAGCTTCCGTATAGTGAATGTAAATGATATAGTTCCTACGCTGCCGCCGGTTACGGTGCGGTCGCCTCTTTCCAGCGAGCTGCGGTATTATGTCCATGTGAATGAGGTTTTTCAGGTATCCGTTCAAACCGGCAGCATACAGGGGAACCACATTGTGGAGAATTATCTGAAAGGATTGGAATGTCTATAATGTAAAAGATAGACTTATCGCTTATTTATCCGTACCGTTTTTCTTCCTTTTCCCCCACCTTGACTGATGTCTTTTCGGTTGCCTCTTCTCTCCCCGCTGCGTTCTTGTCTCGGAGGCTTTATCAGGCATTGCTCGCCAAAACCTATCAAATCTTGCCTCCCGGCTTTTACAAGGGCTTTGTAGACAAGCTCGTAGTTTTTGGGGTTCCTGTATTGTATAAGCGCCTTTTGCATTGCCTTCTCCTCAGGACTTTTGGGAACATACACAGGCTTCATAGTCCTGGGGTCCAGTTCTGTGTAATACATACTGGTGGAGAGGGTACCCGGGGTTGGATAAAAGTCCTGTATCTGTTCCGGATTGTAGCCCATATCCCTTACATATTCCGCAAGCTCTATTGCAGCTTCAATGTCTGACCCCGGATGTCCCGACATAAGGTACGGCACAAGGTATTGCTTCATTCCCAGTTGCTTATTTGTCTTAAAATATTTTCCCACAAACCTGTCATATACATTTTTACCCGGTTTGCCCATATACCTCAGCACTTTGTCCGATACGTGCTCCGGCGCAACCTTCAGTTGACCGCTTATATGGTGCTGGCACAGCTCTTTCAGGAATTCATCGTCCTTATCAGCTATAATGTAGTCATACCTTAGTCCTGATCGTATAAATACCTTTTTTACTCCCGGAAGGGCTCTAAGCTTCCTTAAAAGCTCCACATAGTCCTTATGGTCTACCTTCAAATTTTTGCAGAGGGATGGGAACATGCACTGCCGGTTCCTGCAAACCCCTTCCTTAAGCTGTTTTTCGCAGGCAGCATGTCTGAAGTTGGCAGTAGGGCCGCCCACATCATGTATATATCCCTTGAATTCAGGGTCCTTAATCAGGATATTTGCTTCGTCAATTATGGATTCATGGCTTCTGCCCTGCACAACTCTACCCTGATGAAAATTCAAAGCACAGAAGGAACATCCTCCAAAACAGCCCCTTTGTGAGGTAAGGCTGAACTTTACCTCCTTAAGGGCAGGTATCCCTCCCATTTTTTCATAAACAGGGTGGTATGTCCTTGTGTATGGGAGATTGTAGACATCGTCGAGTTCAATGGACGTTAGAGGCTGTGCCGGAGGATTCTGCACCAAAAATCTGTCTCCATGTGGCTGTATTATTACTTTCCCGGTCTGGTAATCCTGCTCCCTGTACTGCACCATAAATGCTTCCGCGTATTTCCTCTTACTGCTTTTAACCTCTTCATAGCTTGGAATTACAACAGAATCGGGTATATTATCCAGCTCTGACGTTATATATGCAGTTCCATTTACATAGGTTGCATATTTTATATCCATACCGGAATCCAGTGCTTCCGCTACCTGCACAATCGGTTTCTCTCCCATTCCATATATAAGAAGGTCTGCCCTGCTGTCAAAGAGTACAGACCTTCTAACATCATTGTTCCAATAGTCATAGTGTGCAAACCGCCTTAAGCTCGCTTCTATCCCTCCAATGATTATGGGCACATCCTTGTATGCCTCCCGCAGCCTGTTGCAGTACACTGTAACGGCCCTGTCCGGCCGTTTGCCTCTTTCTCCTCCCGGTGTATAGAGGTCTTCCCTCCTGGGTTTTTTACTGACTGTATAATGGTTAACCATTGAATCCATATTCCCCGAGGACACTAAAAAAGCAAGCCTCGGCTTTCCGAGTACCTTGAAGGAATCGGCATTCCTCCAGTCAGGCTGGGGTATAATACCGACCTTATATCCCCGGTTCTCTAAAAGCCGGGTAACTATAGCATGACCAAAGCTCGGATGGTCGACATATGCATCCCCGCTTATATATATGAAATCGAACTGTTTAATTTCCTTCTTAATCATATCTTCCTTTGAAATCGGAAGAAAAGCATCTCTATTATTCAAAACATCACATCCTTATTATTGAGCAAGCCTCTGAGGCCAGGCTATAGGCAATGGGCTATGGGAAATGGGTTCAGCATAGCTTCGAAGCATAGATTCCACATGCACTCATAATTCGTAACGCGCAACCAGACTTTATAGGAATACCTATTGCCTATTTTAGCATAAACGTTGAAATAGGAGTATATATCCTCTTTCCGCCCGACTCCTCACTCTTTATCAGGGAAATCTCCTTTACCTCTATAGGCTTGAAGCCTCCAAGGCTCACTTTTCGTTCCAGTTCACAGTAGGGTATCTTCAGAATAAGGTCCTGGGCGATTGTTATATGAGGGATATATGCTTTTATTTCCTTCTTCAGACCAAGCTTGTGCATTTCTTCCTCGATATCCGAATACAGCTTGTGAAGCTTATCCAATTCTCCCGAAAAACCCAGCCAAAGAGCATGTATACTATCCCTGCCGTCAAAAAAACCAATTTTGTCAATATTGAGCAAAAACTTTTGATGTCTTGTAGAGACTCCCTTTAAAGCTTTTCCTATTTCAATGGTCTTGCCGCTCTCTATTTCTCCGAGAAACTTGAGCGTCAGGTGAAAGTTGCCTATATACTTGAACCGTCCTTTTTCCGAATTTTCCTTTACAAGATGCTGTATTTCCGCAATTCCATCCTTTGTCTCCCTGTTAAAGCCGGTTCCGATGAAAGTCCTCATATGTTTTATCCTCCTATAAAAGCTCGGAGGCATCGAGCCCCCTCACTTTTGACTGATTCTACATCGGTAGAATGTCCACTAATCAGAGTACTGCGGCAAGGTAAGATATAACTATAATTATGACCCCTCCTGCCAGCAGAATATACTCCCAAAGCAGGCCCTCCCTCTTCTTTACTTCCAGCTTCTCAACCCTGGGGTTTTTCCTGAGCTTTGCCTTTAAAAAGGAAAAGGGTATGACAGCAGCAAGCCCGCCGATTGCCGATACGAAAAGGCCGGTTGTAAATATAAAATTGCTGATTTTAAAATAATTGACCGAAAACCCGTAAAGAATAAATGCTGCCAGGATAGGCAGAACCGTACCTGCCGCAACTACTGAAGCCAGAGCAATAATAGTATTTTTTCTTTTGTCCACATAAATTCCTCCAAACTTTAATTTTATTCCCCTATTCCCAGCATCTTTTTAAGCATAATCCCATTTATTACAGCCTGCGCCCTGAAGTGATTGTTGAAGCTTATAAAACAGTTTTCCGACTCTTCTTCAAGTTTCCTGATTTTATTCTTCCACTGCTCCAATTCATCCTCTTTATATAAATAGTCGTATCTTTCATAGGCTTCATTATGGTTCCACCATTTTTCATCATTCCTGCCGTGAAACCTTATATAGGATACCCTAGAGGTACTTACTGCCTGCCTGTCCGGCAACCCGGCAATTGAAGGCTCATCAACGCAAACATATCCCAGGCTGTTTTGTCTCAGGAATTCGAAGTTTTCCTCATTAACCCACCTGCTATTTCTGAATTCTACAGCAATATCGCAGTCTATAAACCTCTCCTTTAATCGGAGCATATAGTCCATGTTTTCTTTACTGCAGTGAAAAGAGTATGGGAACTGTGCAACCAGGCACCCGAGTTTGCCTGCCTGCTGCAAAACATCAACTGCCTTTATAAAATCATTATAATCCTTGTCCGTTGCATCCCTTGAGTGAGTCATGGACTGGTGGAGCTTAACCGTAAAAACAAACTCGTCTCCCGTCTTTTTCTGCATATTGTAAAACATAAAGGAGTTTGGTATCTTGTAATAGGTTGAGTTAATCTCCGTAAAACCGAATACGCCTGAGTATATGCTCAGCATATCACCGGGCTTTACCCCTTCAGGGTAAAAAGGTCCTATCCAGTCTTTATAGCTGTATCCTGAAGTCCCTACATAAATCACATTGCTCCCTCCATATCAATGCAATTGCCATGCAATATGTTTCGCACTAAACATTTTACATTGAATTCATATAGTGCGAAACGTTTTCCCTGATTCATATGTCGTGAAAAATACATACCTGATAGCACAAAATCAGACACTTCAACTGATTTTGTATGATAAATCTTTTTCACGACATATATAGCAAAAAGTATGCATTCGGCGATATATAATTTATATTAACATCAATGCCGGTGCATACTTTTATTTTAATACGAACAGGAGCATTATTTCCACCATAATTTGCTATGCTCCGCAAGTGAGTATCATAAAAGGCTTCTTTATCTCTTCTTCAAATCAGATGCATTCAATACTTCATTATAAATCTCATCCTCTGTTTTACCCTCTGCATTTATAACCATGGTGTCAGTTACGATGTCTTCCATACCCATAAAGTTGGAATCAGCTCCGGTAACAACAATAGCATCAAATTTGTCTAATACCCTTTTGTTCTCCTTATTTGCTTCATCAAGCACTTCTACAGTGCAGTCCCTATTCTCCAAATATCTTTTAACATTACTCAGTGTTCTTTCTATAGCTACCTTTTTCATTCCAATACCTCCAAAATCAATTTATCATAGAATTATTATCCTTCAAATAATTATTTTTATTCGGTTTGTATACTTTTTGCTGAAGCTCTCAGCTTTCAGGCACTTTACATATCATCCGCCCCGGTCCTATTATGCAAAATAATTTTTGGGACTGTACATATTGGCAATTTTATTCTAAAATGGTTAATATACATAACCTTAATTAAAGTTCCCAGTTTATATAAAATAGAATATATTCAGCCAATAAGCTTATTTAAAAGCATATTTGTCAGTATTAGATTTCAAGCCTGTAAATATTTTTTTGCAGTTTGAAATCTATTGTGTCTTACGAGGTCTCAGTCTATTTATGGAAATTGTGCAATTCAGGCGCAAAACCATTACTGTATTCAAGCAAGGATTGCGGGCATAAAAGCTCTCAAAATCAAAATGTGAGGGATGATCCATTTGAAAAAGGCAATGGTAAAAACAAAAAATAATTTTGCTACTTTTATGTATATTCCTGAAAGTCAATCAACTGTAAGGTCTTATAGGATTCCAATATGGTTTCCGAAGTTTGTGACATTATCCATCCTTTTGCTTGTTGCAGCGTCTGTAATATGCTTATCGCTGCTTTCTTCGCTTAAAGTGCAGCATGAAGCCAGCAAGAAGGAAATTGTAAGATTGACAGCCATAAACAATACACAGAAGGGTGAAATAGAAAAGCTTAAAAAGGATTCTGCAGAAGTTCAAAAACAGCTTGAGGCAAATTCAAAAATATTGGAAGAGGTCAAAAAAGCAGTAGGCATCAGCCCATCAAAGAAGGAAGAAAGCACTAAAAGTGGTGAAGGCAATATATCTTCCTCTAACAGCAATGCGGCTGCAAAGCTTTCAAGCACTAAGAGCCAACCAGACATGTCAAATGAAATCAAATCCATAGGATCGGATTTCACAACATTATCCCAAAAGATTGCAAGCCAAAAGCAGGAAATAGAAAAATCCATGGGTTCAATAAAAAGCAAGCTTGCTTATTTGCTGGCCAAACCATCCATTGTGCCTGTCAGTGCAAATATCACCGGAGGCTTTGGTTATAGAAGGAACCCCTTTACCAGCAGGGGCAGCGAGTTCCACCGCGGAATTGACTTTGGAGCTTCTTACGGCCAGACTGTTGTATCAACGGGAGACGGAGTAGTAATATTTGCAGGCTGGAATTCCGGTTATGGAAGAACGGTTATAATATCCCATGGTTATGGGCTTACCACACTATACGGACATAATTCAAAACTGCTTGTCAAACAAGGCGATAAGGTCAAAAAAGGACAGGCAATATCAAAGGTCGGCAATACCGGTAGGAGCACTGGAACCCACTTGCATTACGAAGTCAAACTCAATGGGAAGAACGTCAATCCGGCAAAGTATTTTCAATAATACACAATTAATTCATACAAATGGGGGTAGTGGAATGTTTGGTTCAGATAAGAAACCGTTACATGGTGAGAGGGTTGATTCACTAATCGGCATAGGTACATACGCAGAAGGAACCATCAATGCTGAGGGCACTGTAAGAGTTGACGGGAAAATACAAGGTGGGCTTAATATAGCCGGTAATCTGATAGTAGGTGAAGAAGGTGCTATAAAAGGCAATATTAAGGCAGAAAATGCCTTCATTGCCGGAACAGTGGAAGGTAATGTCACTGCAACCGCCCAGCTTCACATCACTCATACCGCAAAGCTGATTGGTGACATATCGGTAAAGAACGTCATAATCGACGAAGGAGCGGTATTCATCGGAAGCTGCAAGATAATAACCGATAATGCTTAATGAAATGCATAAACCCAAGCCGTTATAAAGGCTTGGGTTTAATTTTTCCTAAATATAAATTCTATACAGCATTGTGTACGAAGGAAGCTATCCTGTCAAGAGGAATATCTGCTACAGAACCTACTGTGTGCACAACACCGCCGCCATATCCGGCGCCGTAGCCGCCCATCATTCCGCCGTAGCCGCCCATCATTCCGCCATAGCCGCCTGTCATTCCGCCATAGCCGCCTGTCACTGCCGGGCTGCAGCAGTTGCCGAGGGCGCATCCCGGTGCTGGTCCGATATGGGTTACAAGCCTTACAAAGCACGGATTCACTGCCAATACTACACCTGTGAAACCTGCTCCCGACTGGCCTCCGCTTGTTGTAAATATTGTCACAGTTTCACCTATAAAGTTTGAAAGCAGCTGAAAGAAACTACCGCCTTCTGCTCCTGCCACTGCGGGTGCTCCGTATCCAAATCCATTTGCCATAATTTCACCTCCTTTCGCAACAGGTTGTTTTACTTTCCCACTTCCATACTATGTACATGCACTTATTTGGTGACAAACCCCGGCTAAAAAACTTAAGGGAATACATGTACCATGAATCATGTATTCCCGCCTGAAACCTGGGTTCTTAATTATTCCAGCCTTTTATACGGCATTGTGTACGAAGGAAGCTATCTTATCAAGAGGAATATCTGTTACAGAACCTACTGTATGCACAACACCGCCGCCGTAGCCGTAGCCGCCCATCATTCCGCCGACACCATAGTCGCCTGTCATCATTGGGCTGCAGCAGTTGCCAAGGGCGCATCCCGGAGCCGGTCCGATATGGGTTATAAGTCTTACAAAACACGGATTCACTGCCAATATTACACCTGTGAAACCTGATCCCGACTGGCCCCCGCTTGTTGTAAATATTGTCACAGTCTCACCTGTAAAGTTTGAAAGCAGACTAAAGAAATTGCCGGTACTTAGTGCTCCGCCTTCTGCTATTTCTGCGCCTGTCAGTGTCGGCATTCCGTATCCAAACCCGTTTGCCATAGTTTCACCCCCTTTCAGTGATATAGGTTGTTTTACTTTCCCACTTCCATACTATGTACATGCATTCATTTGGTGACACTTTGTCTTTAAAAACTTAGACTTGCATAGGTAAAAAGCCCAACCCCGCTAGCTGAAGTCAGGCTTTTATATACCATGCTGTGTATCACTCAGGCAACATTAATAAACCGGTGCTGCGCCGCCGAATCCAAAGGTTCTTCCAAAACCGCCAAAGGCGATTACAGCCAGTATTATGATGAAGAAGAAGTTTTTCTCTCTGCCCATAGTAACACATGATGCTAAGAGTATGAACAACAGAAGCAGTAACAGGAATCCATTGTTCATCAGGCATGAAAATGGTGATACCGCTGACACCGGTGATACTGCTCCACAGCCGGCTGCTGCTACAGCGGGGTTAACCCCTGCTCCGTATCCGAATCCGTTTGCCATAATTCCACCTCCTTTCGTGAGATTAGGTTGTTTTTCTTTCCCACTTCCATACTATGTACATGCATTCATTTGGTGACATAAATATATTGACTTAATTGGCAGCAAGTGCATTATTCCGTATATAAAGCATAAAAGTGAGCACTAAGACCCACTTTTATGCCCGAGGTGAGTTATGGCATCTGGATTGGGATTGTATGGTTACCACTTGCGGAAAGGGCCGGATTTGTAAACCACACTAAACAAGTCAACCTTGCGGGAAACTTGTTTCCCTCTCCCAATTCCATATTATGTACATGCATTAATTTGGTGACCATTTATTTAAATATAAATTTAACCTGGCCACTTAGTTGATTTTGATAAAAAATGAAGCCCGTGCTGCTTGTAAAGCAGCCGGGCCCCATTAATGACATCCTGCTTAAAACTGTGGCTTATAATGTTTTGCACTATATTACCGGTGCTACCGGTGCGCCGAATCCGAAGGTTCTTCCAAAACCGCCAAAGGCGATTATAGCCAGTATTATGATGAAGAAGAAGTTTTTCTCTCTGCCCATAGTTGTGCACGATGCTAAGAGTATGAACAATAGAAGCAGTAACAGGAATCCATTGCCAATATGACATGGTATTGGTGATACTGCCGGTGCTGCACATCCGGCTGCTGCTATCCCAGGATTAATTGCACTTGCCATAATTTCACCTCCCATCCTTAATATCTGTATTTATAAGCCTATAAGGCAAACCCGCCAAGGCCGAAGCCAGGCATTATACGGGGGAATAAGAATATAATCAGTATCAGGATCAACAGCCAGCCCCAGCCTCCGAGCAATCCGCCGAAACCGCCGAATCCACAACCTGGAAGTACAAATATTAGTAATATTATTATCCATATCCACCAAGTGTTGAATCCGAAGAAACCTCCTGCGGGTACGGGTACAGGCGGTGTTCCGCATCCGGCGGCACCTGCACCGGGGTTGACTGTTCCAAATCCATTCGCCACAGTTCAAACCTCCTTTCAAAGATTGCTGCTCCTTTGTTTTGGAATATCAAACAGTTAAACTGCAGCTCCGCCAAAGCCGAAGGTTCTCCTAAAACCACCAAGCCCTATGATGGCAAGTATTATAATAAAGAAGAAATTATTGTCAATTCCCCATGACGGACCTGCTGCCAGTAATATGAAAAGCAGAAGCAGCAGAAGGAAACCTCCATCCATACATTCAGCAACCGGTGCTGCTACAGGCACTCCACACCCTGCTGCCGCCAGTGCGGGGTTAATTTCTGCTCCGCCGTTCACATGTAGCCGTGCCATTATTTCACCCCCTTTCATGGAAAAGGTTGTTTACCTTTCCACTTCCATACTATGAACATATTTTAGTTTGGTTACATCTAAAAGAGTACAGTGCAAAATTAATTAATCAAGTATTGCCATGCATTAAACAGAACATATGTTCGATTTTATTGTAGCAGGTTTTGCCAAAAAACAAAAGGTCTTCAGGCAAATTATATACAAATATAAATTACCCAAAGACCGTCGTTCTCTACAGCTTACCTTCTATACTCGCCCTCCAGCATTGACATGATGACCATCGAACGGTATGCATCCTTTCCTTTCTTGCATTCCCTTATAAGGCCTTCCTGAATGAAACCTTCCTTCCTGTAAAGTTCTATAGCCCTCTGATTGTCCGTATATGCATCCAGCCACAGCCTGTGGTACTTTAATATCTCAAAGCAGTACTTTTTTATAAAGCCGAGGCTTATACGACCGTATCCCCTGCCTTTCTCGGATATGGCCATGCGTCTGAATTCCAGCACTTTGTCCTCTCCTCCGATACCGGCAAGTATTATATACCCTATAAGCTTGCGTCCCTCTGCAAGCTTTATCGATACATGGAGTTCATCCTCCCGCTCAATTGCTTCAAGATGTCTCTCACGGGACCATGTGAACACAAAATTGCTATTGTCTTTTTCTATTTCCAATACCTTGTCAAGCTCAACCGGCTTGGTGCGGCAAAACAAGAGGCCTCCGATTTCCATTATAATTTCTTCCATACTATCTCCCTGCGGCCCTTCCGAATCTCTCCATTACCCTCTTTTCACCCATTACCTGCATAATCTCATAGAGATCCGGAGTGTTCCTCCTGTTTGCCACAGCCACTCTGATAATTCCCGTAACATCTCCTACATGGCCTTTATAGGTCCCCGGGTTCTTTTTGAAGGTCTTTACATCCTTTGAATATCCCATTGCCTCGCAGAATTCCTTTACCCTGTCAAACCACATATCCTTGCTGTCCGTATGTTTATAGACTTTGGCATACTCGCTTATTATTCTTTTTACCTCCTCGGGAGACATTGTTTCCGGGAAATTGTAACCTTCCTTTACGTCTTCAGAAAACAGTTCATCAAAGAAGTAGAAAAAGTTCGGCTTTACATCCAGCCATTTTGCAATATCTTTTCTTGGTTTTTCACCACCCCGGTCAACATTCAGCAGCCGTTTTCCATACTGCTCATCTCTGGAAAGAAGTTCTCCGAACTCAGGATCATACTCCTTTGCCCATTCCAGGGTAGCCTTGTATATCTCTTCGCCCGACATGCCCGCAACAATATCCTTGCTCATATCCGTAAGTTTTACTATATCGAACATCGCACCGCTTACGCTCATTCTTTCCAGCTCAATTTTAAAATTAGTGTTGGGTTCTGACGGATTTTCCCTTCTCCAGTCCTCAAAGTTGGAATTAATCAGGTTTACAAGATATTCAATTACAGCAATGCTGGGGTAACCTTGTTCATGATAGAAGCTTACATCTGCCTCCGGGTCTTTTCTCTTGCTGAGCTTTCTCTTGGAGGTGCCTTCTATTTTCATTACGGGAGATATATGTGCAAAATTAGGCTTTTCCCATTCAAACATTCCAAAGAGTTGCACATGCAGCGGAGCTGAAGGCAGCCATTCATCGCCTCTTATTACATGAGTGGTCCTCATAAGATGGTCATCCACTACATGGGCGAAGTGGTAGGTGGGAAGTCCGTCGGACTTTAAGAGCACCATATCCTGGTCATTCTCAGGCATTTCCACCTCACCCTTTATAAGATCCTTAAATATAAATCTGCTGCCTTCCTTTTGCGGTGCTCTGACACGGATGACAAAAGGTTTACCCTTTGAAAGTTCTTCCTTTACCTGCTCCAGTGTGAAACTCCTGTGCACTGCAAACTCGCCGTAATAGCCTATATTCAGCTTATTCTCCTCTTGCTTGGCTCTAATATTATTCAAATCTTCCTCAGAGCAAAAGCAGGGATATGCAAACCCCCTCTCCACCAGCAGTTTGGCAAATACCTTATATATGCCCATCCTATCACTCTGCTTGTATGGGCCGTAGCTGCCCTTCTCATCGTCGACAGCCGTCACACCTTCATCAAAGTTGATCCCGAAGCTTGAAAGCGCCCGTACTATATTGCCCACGCCACCTTCCACCTCACGCTTCTTGTCTGTATCCTCCACTCTCAGGAAGAACACCCCGTTGCTCTGATGAGCAAGCCTTTCCGATACAAGGGACGCATATAGGCTTCCCATGTGCACGTAGCCCGTTGGGCTTGGAGCAAACCTTGTTACCTTTGCTCCCTCGGGAAGATTTCTTTTAGGATATAATAGCTCATAATATTCCGGGGCTCTTTCGGTATCCGGGAACAACAAATCCGCCAATTCCTTATTTTCTGTCAAGTTATGCATTATATCAAACCACCTTTCAAGTGTATAAATAAGCCTTTACTGTCCAGTCAGTTTCATAGCCCATTTTTGTGCCTTATACAGTATTCTTTCCTCATCAAGAGTCACAAGATGCCCGGCTTCCATAATCACATTACCGTCTATTATTACTGTCTCCACATCTTCAGAATTCCCTGAATACACAATTGCAGATTTTATATTGTATTTAGGGTAGTAGTGGGCTTTTTCAGTATTCAATATGATAAGGTCCGCATCCATTCCTACACTGAGCATTCCAGCATTTTGGAATCCCAGTGCTTTTGCACCCATCATGGTTGCCATTTTCATGGCTGCATCTACCGGAAGAGCAGTAGGATCATCCATATTCACCTTTTGCATATACGTGGCCATACGCATCTCTTCCAGCATATCCAAATTATTGTTGCTGGACGCGCCATCCGTTCCGAGGCACACATTTATGCCTTTTTCCATCATTTTAACCACAGGGGCAATACCGCTTGCCAGCTTCAGGTTGCTTCCGGGATTATGCACCACATTAACCTTTCGGGATGCAAGAATTTCAATATCCTCGTCATCAACAACAACGCAATGGGCAGCAACTGTGTCGTTTCCCAGCATGCCTATCTTATCAAGGTATTTTACCGGTGACATACCGTGTTTTTCCATGCAGTTTTTCGCTTCTTCCTTCGTTTCCGACAAGTGAATCTGCACCGGTATTCCCATTTCAACCGACTTTTTTTGCACTTTTCTGAGGTAACTCTCAGAGCATGTATACACCGAATGAGGTCCCAGCATGACCTTTATCCGGCCCTTCGAGCTGTTATTGAAGTTATTGAACAATTCAATGCACTCACGGAGCCTGTAGTCCAAATCCTCTTCTCCGGAATCTCCCTGCAGCCCTCTGACAAGTACAGCCTTCATTCCTGACTCTTCTACAGCCCTTGCTGTGCTGTCCATGAAAAAGTACATATCCGAGAATGCAGTTGTACCGCTTTTTATCATTTCTACCATTGCCAGAAGGCTTCCCCAATATACCGCTTCATCAGTAAGCCTGTCCTCAAGAGGGAATATCTTATCGAACAACCATTCCATAAGCTTCATATCATCAGCATAATTCCTGAACAAAGTCATTGCAGTATGGTTGTGGGCGTTAACAAAGCCCGGCATTGCGGTTCTTCCCTTACAGTCAATGATTTTGGAGTACTTTTCCTCCAAGCCGCTTTGTTCCCCGCCGATGTAATCTATTTTGCTCCCCCTTATGCCGATCCAGCAGTCCTGCAGTACTTCATCCTTGTCATTCAAGGTTATTGCCTGCACATTTTTCAGCAATATATCCATTTATTATTCTCCCCAGCCCCTCAGGTATTCTTTCTGTTCTTCCGTAAGAGCATCAATTTTTATACCTAGAGCATTCAATTTCATAAGAGCAACCTTACTGTCTATTTCATCCGGTACATCATACACCTTGTTTTGCAGCTTTCCTTTATTCTCATTTACAAATTTTGCAGAAAGCGCCTGCAGTGCAAAGCTCATATCCATTATTTCCGCAGGATGACCATCCCCTGCTGCAAGATTCACAAGTCTTCCCTCTGCAAGCAGGTTGATTATCCTGCCGTCTTCCATCACATATCCCATTATGTTGTTTCTCATTATCTTCTTTTCCTTGCACTGAACCTCCAGCTCCGGCTTCCACACCTCTACGTCGAAATGCCCTGCATTGGCAAGCACGGCACCATTTTTCATCACTTTGTAATGTCTTCCTGATATGACCTTTTCACAACCCGTTACTGTAATAAAGAAATCCCCTATCTGTGCGGCTTCATCCATGGTCATCACCCTGAAGCCGTCCATATAAGCCTCTATTGCCTTTATAGGGTCGACTTCGCACACTAAGACATTGGCGCCAAGCCCCTTTGCCTTCATTGCAACGCCCTTGCCGCACCATCCATAGCCTGCAACTACAACATTTTTCCCTGCAACTATAAGGTTTGTGGTTCTCATTATTCCATCCCATACAGACTGGCCTGTACCGTATCTGTTATCGAAAAGGTATTTGCAATACGCATCATTTACCGATACCATCGGGAACTTGAGAAGTCCTTCCCTTTCCCTTGCCCTAAGTCTCAGCACTCCGGTCGTGGTTTCCTCACAGCCTCCGATTATATTTGGAAGCAGTTCCTGCCTTTCTCCATGAAGGAGATGCACAAGATCCCCTCCATCGTCTATGACAATATCAGGCCTTATATCCAAAGCTGCGTTAAGATGTCCGTTATATTCCTCGGCAGTCGCATTATACCATGCATATACATTCAGCCCGTCCTCCACCAGTGCTGCTGCCACATCATCCTGGGTTGAAAGGGGGTTGCTCCCTGTCACCGCAACCTCTGCTCCTCCTGCTTTCAGCACCTTGGAAAGGTATGCGGTTTTTGCTTCCAGATGGATTGACATGACTATCCTTTTACCTGCAAAGGGCTTTTCTTTTATGAATTCCTTCTCTATAGCAGACAATACAGGCATATAGCCTTTTACCCATTCAATCTTTTTATGTCCCGATTCCGCTCTTTTTATATCTCTTATAATACTCTCTCTCATTTTTTACCTCCGTAATTAGTAAAAGCCCGGCAGGCTTTATATAACGCGAAACTCTATGGCATTCTGCCTTCACAAACTTCCTGGGGTCGAACCAGCTTCGCAGGGCAGTTTGTTTGACAGAACGCAAGAATTTCACTGCGTTATATATAACCATCGAGCCTTGAATATTATTCTTTTACTATATGTTTCGCACTAAACACCTTAGATTGTATTAATATAGTGCGAAACATTTTCCTTGGCTCATATGTCGTGAAAAGTACATACTTGATATTACAAAATCAGACGCTTCAACTGATTTTGTATGATAAATCTTTTTCACGCCATATATACCTTTGACCAGGAATCCTTTAACCCGACAATACGGTTAAATACAGGCTTTTCTTTTGTAAAATCCCTATTATCCGGGCAGAAATAGCCCATCCTCAAGAACTGGTAGCCTTTTCCCACGGCTGCCTCTGCCAAGCCGGGTTCAATCTTGCAGTTAGTCAGTACCTCCAGAGAATTCGGATTCAAATCCTCCTTGTATTCCCTGCCTTCTTCTCCCGGGTTTGGTACTGCAAAAAGCTGATCGTACAAACGCACCTCCGCATCCAAAGCGTGAGCGGCAGATATCCAGTGAATCGTACCCTTTACCTTCCGCCCGTCAGGTGAGTTTCCGCCTTTGGAAGCCGGATCATAGGTACAATGTACTTCTATAATCTCCCCTGTTGCAGGATCTTTAACCACACTCTCGCACTTTATGAAATAAGCACTCTTAAGCCTTACCTCTCCGCCGGGGAATAACCTGAAATACTTCTTGGGCGGATTCTCCATAAAATCATCCTGCTCAATGAAAATCTCCCGCGAGAACGCTACTTTGCGTGTGCCGCTGTCAGGGTTTTCCGGATTGATCTCTACTTCAAACTCTTCTGTCTGATTTTCCGGATAGTTGTCTATTATAACCTTCAAGGGACGCAATACTGCCATCACACGGTCTGCCTTCTTATTCAGATCTTCCCTTATACAATGCTCGAGCAACGCATAATCGACTGTACTATTGGTCTTCGCAACACCAATCTTGTCACAGAAGCTTCTTATAGCTTCCGGTGTGTAACCCCTTCTTCTCAAGCCACATATAGTTGGCATCCTGGGATCATCCCACCCGCTTACAATGCCTGTCTCAACCAACTCTCTAAGATATCTCTTGCTCATAACTGTATATGTAAGGTTCAGCCTCGCAAATTCAATCTGTCTTGGTTTGTGCTCCGCCTCACATTCATTTACAACCCAGTTGTACAAAGGCCGGTGATCCTCATATTCCAATGAGCAGAGCGAATGGGTAATGCCTTCCAGAGCATCCGACAGCGGATGCTGGAAATCATACATGGGATAAATGCACCACTTGTCCCCTGTCCTGTGGTGATGCGACTTCAATATTCTATATATTACGGGATCCCTCATATTGAGGTTGGGCGATGCCATATCTATCTTGGCGCGAAGTGTCCTTGATCCTTCCGGAAATTCACCGGCTCTCATCCGTCTGAACAAATCCAGGTTCTCCTCAACACTCCTGTCCCTGAAGGGACTGTTTTTCCCCGGTTCGGTAGGCGTGCCCCTATATTCCCTTACCTCCTGCTGGTTTAAGTCACAAACATATGCTTTACCCTTTTTGATAAGGAATTCAGCAAATTCATATATCCTCTCAAAATAATCCGATGCATAGAAAAGCCTGTCTTCCCAGTCAAAGCCAAGCCACTTTATATCTTCCATGATGGAATCCACAAATTCAACGTCTTCCTTTATGGGGTTCGTATCATCAAACCTTAAGTTGCACAATCCGTGATATTTTTCTGCCGTGCTGAAGTTGATATACATAGCCTTGCAATGTCCTATATGCAGATATCCATTCGGTTCGGGCGGAAAACGGGTATGCACCCTGTCGTACA
>JBLNDG010000114.1:0-3549 GCA_050261415.1 Caulobacteraceae bacterium
CCAAGGTTCTTGTTACCTGTTAGCCGTGAAGACAAGCTTCACGGATTTCGACTCCTTTAAGGTAACTTTTTGCTGCAGTTGTACTTACTGGCCGGTCATGCAAAAAGTCTGGTCGCTGCCAGTGGCTGTGCGGTATGTTATATGGATATTAATAATAGAAAATTGATTTTATATATGATTGTGATAAAATTAATTAGACAGACATTATTTTTGTCATAATTGGTAGAATTATGTGGCTAAATGTTTGGAATTTTTTATAAAAAACAGTACCCCACTGATTTTAATAGGAAGGTGACTCTTAGATGCAATTTATCAACGAGCAGTATAAGGTTATTGATACAATAAAACAGGATGAATATGGGATTACATATCTGGTTGAGGATATTCAAAAAAGTAATTCATTAAAGCATTTGAGAGTCATAAATCTTCAAAAGGAAACAAAAGAATTTATAGAATATATGAAGAACAATTACTATGACTATTCCTCCTATTATCATGGGAATATGATAAATTTCTATTTCTTTAACAGGATCAGGTTTATTGATAACAAACAAGTTTCCACGAACCAGTATTACTATACATATGGGTATTTTAAAGGTATAAATATATTTGAATTCTGCAATGGTAAAACCTTTGATGAAATTCTGGATTTAATAATTCAGTTGTGTTCGGCAATAAAGTATCTGCATTTGAGAGGGTTCCTCCTGTGCAGTGCAGACATTGAAGATATTCAGATAGTCGACGAAAACGGAAACAATACGCTAAAAGTAGCGACTCTCCCATATCCTGCCGGCAGTAGCAATCGTATAATGATTGATAAGTGCAGCCGCTGTTTCAAAGCTCCTGAAGTAATCCAAGGGGCACCTTACTCTATTTCTTCTGATATTTATTTGATTGGTGCTGTGATGTTTTATATTTTCAGCGGCAATATCATTAAAGAAGGTGTTTACCTTGAAGATGCTGTTGAGCATTTTAAACAGGTAAGCAATAATGAAAATTATGCAAAAATAGCGGATATAATAGCCCTTTGTACGCTAAATGATCCTAATGCCCGCTATCAATCCGTGGAAGAGATTTCTTCAGCAATAAACAAGTATTTTGATAAAAGTTATAACATAATTGAGAAAAGATATATACAAAGTATGCCGCATTACAGAATAAAGCCGGCTTCCAGGTATAGGCAGCTAAATAAGATACTTAGCAATATTAAAGGCCATTTTTATGCCGACAGGCAAAACAAGGCAACTTTGATAATCAGCCCTGAGGGTGCCGGAAAAAGTAATTTCATTGATGCAATAAATACGAAGGCTGAACAGGAAGGCTTTGTCTCAATACCTATAGTTTTAAATGAGTCTGACTTTGCAAAATTTAGTGTTCTGGAGGTATTCGTAAAGAGTATTGCTAAATATGTGGATAAGGAGCTTATGGACAAATATGCCGATGACTTGAGCCATGTAATTTCACAGATTTCAAAATACAAGCTGACGTCCATAGATATTGAAGACGGAGTTGTGAAAGAGGACGGCAAAGCAAAGTTTATCTACAAAATAGGCAGCTTTATCTCAGAAGCATCCCAGAAGGTACACATGGTCTTTATTATTGACAATTTCCAGTGGATTGATGAGGATTCTCTGGAATTGATAGATGTAATACTAAAAAGCCAGAACAACTCCAAGACTTATGTCATTTTCGCCATAGACAGGGAAGTATATAATAAAAGCAAGGAAATAGAGGATTACAGTGAAAAATTAAAGGAAATATGCTCTTTAGATACAATTATATTAAAAAACTACAACCTGGATGAAACGGCAGAACATATAAGGCTTATACTCGGGATGGACAAGCCTCCTTATGAATTTGCCAGAAAGATATATGAAAAGACCAACGGCAGCCCGGAGTATACATATGATACTATATATATGCTCTACTCGAACGGCAACATATATGTAGGTGACGACGGACGATGGGTTTTCGACAATGTAGATTATGATACTATAAACTTAACTTACAACAGTGAAATAGACACCTTGAATAATATATACAAGCTTAATACCTGCTATAATGACATTTTAAAGGTTATATCCATTTTCAATATTCCTATTACCTCGGACATTATTGAAAATTTTGTAGAAGTAAAGGGTGAAGAATTGGTAAGCCTTCTTAACTACCTGTCTTACATAGATATTCTGGTAAGGGAGCATAACGAATGGGGAGTATCGTACAGCTTTTTCTCATTAAATCTGAAAAGCTCGGTTTATGAAAGCATACCTGTTGAAGCAAGGCAAAAATTCCACGAAAAGGCCTCATACATATTAAAAAACAAACTTACAAAAGAAAACCGCGATAACGAAGACGAGCTTACACGCCAAATGTTAAAAGCAAATTGGCATAATGAAGTCAAGGAATATCTGTTGTCCTCGGCTGAAGAAATGATCATGCGCAACAGCCTGGGTCAGGCGATACAGTTCCTGGAACATGCATATAACTTATTTAGCAGAGAGGACGTAGATGATGAGAAAGTTTTCGTCTGCTTCAAGCTCGGGGAATTGTACAGCTATATAGGCGAATATTCCAAGTCGATGTTCTATTTTAATATCGTAGAGAGCATTGCAAGTTCAATAAATGACATCAAAACGCTTATCGACGTTTGTCTGAAAAAGTATGCTCTATTATATAAGCTGAACGATAAAAAGGCTTCGTTGAAGTACCTTGCACAAGCGAAAAAGCTATTGGGAAAAGTGAATTATAAGGAAGGGCTGTATGAGCTGATCATAAGCCTAAACAGGATGATGCTCCATAAGAGGAAATTCAGCACATATTTAAGAGTGCTGGAGAATACTATCAGCAGCATGGACAGAGAAAAATACAAGTTCCAGTATGCAAGGCTTCTCGGAATATACGGAAGGTTCAAAGGCTATAAAAACAAATATGAAGAGGGTCTTGAAGCCTTAATAAGCAGTATCAATATACTTGAAAGCATGGGCAACTATAGAAAAATGCTTCATCCCTTGAATTCCATTGGTTCTATATATTATAAAAACTACAACGAAATTCAAAAGGCCAGGGAATTTTACGAGAAATGCCTGAGTATTGGACAAAAGCTAAATGACCTATACTATGTAGGTATAAGCTATAATAATCTTGCAGAGCTCTTCAGGGTGGAAGATAAAAATTCAGAGGCATTGCAGTTTTATCAGAATTCCCTTGACAATATTACTGTGATAAGGGATAAATATGCCGAATTCCTGATAGATTTGAACATGGTTCTGACAAATATTGCAGTAGAAGATTATAATAAGGCTTTTGCACTGCTGAATGGTATGGAAGAAGAGTTCATGCAGTCCAAATATTCCGGAAATCTTATGGATTTATTCTACCAGTGTTGGGCAGAGTTTTACTACAGCGTCGGGGAGTATGAAAAGGCAATAGAATATGCACAGAAAGCAGTTGATATGTGCATAAGCTGGGGCATAGCGGAAAACAATGAAGCACACCTCATTAAGATGTTTGCAGAAATAGAGTTAAGGAACAGTCTCGATTACGATAGTG
>JBLNDG010000115.1:0-11789 GCA_050261415.1 Caulobacteraceae bacterium
TGGTATAAAATGGCTAAGGCAAACGGCGTACCGGCAGACAAAATTTCATCGGTACCAGGCCAGCCGACAACACCGGCTATGGTCGACGAAGCACTTTCAACAGGAAAGTATGATGTAATCACAGTAACCCAGAATGAAACTTCAGCAGGCTTAATGAATCCCTGCGGTGAAATAGGCGAGCTTCTCAAAAAGAAATATCCGGATGTACTATACCTTATAGATACAGTAAGCTCAATGGGCGGAACAGATATAAAGGTTGATGAGTGGGGAGTGGATGTTTGTATAACCTCAACACAGAAATGTTTGGGCCTCCCGGCAGGTATGTCAATCTGCTCAGTAAGCGAAAGAGCTATTGAAGCTGCAAGACAGGTAGAGAACAGGGGCTTGTATTTTGACCTGGTTGAGCTTTATGATTTCATATATAAAAAAGACTACCAGTATCCATCAACTCCATCCTTGTCACACATGTTTGCGATGGATTACCAACTGGATAAAATACTTGCTGAAGGACTTGAAAAAAGATTTGCAAGGCATATCGAAATGGCTGAATGTGTACGTACATGGGCAAAGAAGAACTTTGCGCTGTTCGTAGAGGACCCGAAGTATCTTTCAAACACACTTACTACAATAAAGAATACAAGAGGCATAAATGTAAGCGATCTCAACAAACAGCTTGGTGAAAGAGGCTTTGAGATTTCCAACGGTTACGGGGACTTAAAGGAATTAACCTTCAGGATATCCCATATGGGCGATTATACATTAGATGAAGTCAAGGATCTCTTGAAAAATATCGATGAAATATTAAGTCTGTAAGGGGTGGTAAGTGATGGTAAGAATACTTGCAACGGACGGCATGGAGAAATCGGCTGCAGTAAAATTACAGAGCAAAGGCTTTGAGGTCGTTGAGCATTTTTATGAACCTGACGCTTTAAAGGAAGAAATTAAGAATTATGATGTAGTTGTTGTACGTTCAGCTACAAAAATAAGACAGCCGATAATTGATGCAGCTTTGGAGACCGGGAGATTAAAGCTGGTAATCCGCGGCGGTGTCGGTGTTGATAATATCGATGTAGAATATGCCAAATCAAAAGGGATTGCTGTTACCAACACGCCTAATGCCAGCAGCGCATCTGTTGCAGAACTTGCTATTGCCCATATGTTTTGCCTTGCAAGGTATATACATATTGCAAACCATACAATGAGAGAAGGAAAATGGAACAAGAAGCAGTACGAAGGCATTGAGCTTGCAGGAAAGACATTAGGACTCATAGGCTTTGGAAGGATAGCAAGGGAAACCGCCAAGAGGGCATATGCACTCGGAATGAAGGTCGTATATACAAATACCAGCGGCCCGAAGGAAGGCTTCGACAACTATAAATATATGCCAATGGATGAACTGCTTGCTGCAGCAGATTTCATTTCAATTCACATACCTGGTTCAAAAGATAAGAAGCCGGTTATAGGAGAAGCACAGTTTGCAAAGATGAAGAAAGGCGTATATATTGTAAATACAGCAAGGGGCGGGGTAGTGAGCGAAGAAGCGCTGCTTGCCGCACTTGATTCCGGAAAGGTTGCAGCGGCTGCCCTGGATGTATTTGAAGAAGAGCCGACCAAGAATGAAAGAATATATACCCATGAGAAAATATCTCTGACACCTCATATCGGAGGTTCAACAATTGAAGCGCAGGAGAGAATCGGAGAAGAGGTTGTACAGATTATATTAAACCACTTTGAATAGGAGAGAAAAAAATGGCAGTTGTAAAAGCGTTTAAGTCAATAAGGCCAACGCCGGAGCTGGCAGACAAGGTTGCAGCCCTCCCATATGATGTAATGGACAGCAATGAAGCAAGGGAAATGGTAAAGGGTAACCCCTATTCCTTCCTGCACGTTGATAAAGCTGAGATTGACCTTGATCCGTCAATTGACTTGTATGACAAACGTGTGTATGAGAAAGCAAGTGAAAATCTGCAGAGTATGATAAAGAAAGGCGTTTTCATACAGGATAAGAAGGCCTGCCTGTACATATACAAACAGGTGATGAACGGACGTGCCCAGATCGGTCTTGTCGGCTGTACATCAATTGATGATTACATGAACAATATAATAAAGAAGCATGAGCATACCAGAGCCGATAAGGAGCAGGACAGGATAAACCATGTGGATTACTGCAACGCCAATACCGGGCCTATTTTCCTTACATACAGGGCTAAGAAGGAAATAAACGATATGGTGAACGGTTGGGTATCCAGCCACAAACCTGTATATGACTTTGTATCGGAAGATGGTATAGGTCATACTGTATGGGTAATTGATGATGAATCAACTATAATGAAGCTGGAGAAGGAATTTGCAGCTATTAACTATCTGTACATAGCTGACGGACATCATAGGTCTGCTTCGGCGGTAAAGGTTGGAATAAAAAGAAGAGAGCAGTTCCCGAACTACAAAGGTGATGAAGAGTTCAACTTCTTCCTGTCGGTTCTCTTCCCTGACGAACAGCTCTATATCATGGATTATAACAGGGTGGTAAAAGACCTGAACGGCAATACCTCAGATGAGTTCATGAGCAAGGTTAAAGAAAAATTCGAGGTTGAGCCATATAATGGAGAAGGTTCATTCAAGCCCTCCGAAAAGCATACCTTCGGTATGTATATTGACGGCAAATGGTATAAGCTGACTGCTAAGCAGGGAACTTACAATGCAAACGACCCTGTTGACAGGTTGGATGTATCAATCATGCAGAATAATTTGCTGAACCCGATTCTTGGCATACTTGACCCCAGAACCGATAAAAGGATTGATTTTGTCGGCGGGATAAGAGGCTTGAAGGAGCTTGAAAGAAGGGTCAATAGCGGTATGACGGTCGCATTTTCAATGCATCCGACTTCAATAGACGACCTCATGTCGATAGCTGATGCAGGAAAAGTAATGCCGCCAAAATCTACCTGGTTTGAACCAAAGCTCCGAAGCGGATTATTCATACACGAGCTTTAAAAAGTGTCCCCTACAAATAAACCCTTAACAACAGCAAATGAACTTTTACCAGCAGAAAATAAAGATATACTAAACGGAGCGTTGGTAAGGATAAGTTTTAAGGATTAGGGGTCAGGAACACGACACAGAAAGACAAACAGAAAACTAAATACCTAAAACAAAAGGGATAAGGGAAACTATTGATTTTCAAGTATTGAAGCCAATATTGAAAGTTGAATGGAAGTATCTTATCCCTCGTTTTTTCTTCCTTAAACCTTTCACCTTTGGAGACACCATAGGGTATTTTCGTAAACAGTGTATGGTTGAAATTGCCAGATTTGCATACTCTTGTGCAGATGAAGGAGTAAATCTTGAATCAATGATTACCAAATTAGGGGTTGCTGCTTAAAGTTTCCCTTTTTACTGCACAGGTCTAATAAGAAAATTAGTTTTAATAGACAGGATCACCAGTTAAAGAGAAATAATCCTTGATTGGTGGCCTTTTTAATTTATTCTGCTTGATCGATAGATTATTCAAAACAAAGGGCACTATACGAGGATGATACCTATTGTTGCAGGGATAATGTATTGGTATAGGAAACAAATCTATGGACTTCTTAAACTTTAAGATGAGAAAATTTTCAGATTAATTTTATTGGTTACTCAGATTATTTATTTATAGTTATTTCTATAATATATGAATCTCTTAAGACTAATTTTCAAATAGAAATGGGGTACGGAAATGCTAAAAACAGAAAGTTTAGGGAAAAAATATGGAAATTTTTCAGCAGTTGAAAACTTATCATTAGAGGTAAAGGAAGGTTCAATATTCGGATTTCTAGGGCATAACGGCGCGGGAAAAACAACTACACTGTCAATGCTCACAACTCTTATTCTTCCCACATCGGGGAAAGCAGCAATTGGTGGTTACGATGTAGTAAAAGATAATCTGAAAGTAAGAAACTTAATTGGATATCTTCCGGAAAACGTAACTCTATATGGGGATCTTACAGCAGTAGAGAATTTAAGGTTCTTTGGAAAGCTTTCAGGGGTTAAAAATGTGGATGCAAGCATTGAGGATACATTAAAACTTTTGGATTTTACTGAATGGAAAAACCAAAAAGTAAAAACCTATTCAAAAGGTATGAGGCAGAGGATTGGCATTGCACAGGCTATTCTGCACAAACCTAAAATTCTCTTTCTGGATGAACCCACTTCCGGGCTTGATCCACAGGGTACAAAAGAATTAAGGGATGTTCTTTTCCTATTGAATAAGGAGCTGGGAACAACAATCTTTATGAATACCCATCTTCTGTCAGAAGTGACAAAACTGTGTACTGATATAGGCATCATAAGCCAAGGAAGGCTTCTACTGGCAGATTCCATAAAAAACATTGAAAAGAAGTTTCCAGAAGAAAAATCACTAGAGGAAATCTATTTTAAAATTGAGGGGGATAAAAGATGAACAGAATTTTGACATTGGCCCTCAGGGACTTTAAAGCAGCTTTCCGGGATAACATTTTCCTAATTATAATAGGATTATTTGTCCTTCTATCAATTATATCCGTATATATAGGCTCCAGTACGAAAAACGCAGAGTTGCAGGCCTATCAGGATATTGTGCAATTACTCAAAGGGCAAGGTGCAACAAACTTACCTTCACCACCTAATATATATCCTTTGTCGGTTTTAAAAAATATCATCAGCTATGTGAGCATGATTGGAGCCGTAGTGGCAATTTTCCTGGGCTATGAAAGTTTCAGTGGCGAAAGAAGCAGCGGTACTTTGAAGCTCATTGCAACAAGACCTGTTTACAGAGATCAGATCTTGACAGGGAAACTGCTGGGCGGAAGTATGGTCATTGGAATTTTATTAGGTATCATTCTAATTTTCAACATGATATTGTTTGTTTTGGTATCAGGAATGACTCCAAGTATAAATGAAATTATAAGGCTGTTTGTATTTTTTATATTCGCATTTGTTTATATGATGATCTTTTATATAGCAACTATGTATGTTTCACTTAAAACCAATGACAGTGCATTCGGGTTTATGTTAATGATGATTATATGGCTTACGATATCTTTTGTAGTTCCTCAGCTGGCAGAAAGCCAGAGAAGTTTTGTCTACGCTTTAAACGCAACAGCACAGACAGTGACACAGGTTCCTTCTGATACAGTTGTCTCACAGGCTATTGAACTGTTTTCCCCTGCCGTTCAGTTTCAGAACATTGGAAAGGCTTTGCTTCAAGTCGTCCCTGAATCGGTGAACATAAGTATTTCCGGTCTGCTCCAAAAACAAGTAGGAGCTATAATTGAAATTTTCCTGCCAGGATTAGTATTATTGTTGCTATCCTTCAAAGCGATTCAAAAGGAGGAAGTGATATGAAAATCATAAAAAAGATACTCTTGCTTTTTATCATGCTCGCAATCCTGATGGTATCATCAATTTCTGCCGCATTTGCAGCAGAGACTGGGAATGCCGAATTTACCACCGGCTGCAGCTTATCATCCGGTGAAAGTAAGACAATAGCGTTATATATTTTAAACGAAGATACTAAAGATCATACTTATAAGCTGACTGCCGAAGGTGCCACAAACAACTATGAAATATATTTTGCTTCAGGTGGCGCCTCTGCTGGGGATGTAAAAGTACCTCCAGGAGCAAATGCACAAATTGATTTAAACATCAGACTGAAAGATAGTGCATCTGTCAATAAAGATAAACTTTTTGTTAAAGCGGTTCGTGATGATGGAAAAGTAAATACTATTGATTTTTCGATTTTAATCAACAAAGACTATGTGCTTTCTGTCAGCAGTATGCTGAACAAAATAGATATTTTAAACGGCAAGTCTGCAGAATTCACATTTTCAATAACAAACAACGGTTCAAAAAATTTGAAATCCGTAAAGATGGTACCGGAATTACCATATAAATGGATAGCAATTCAAGGTGATGGCGCTGTAATCAACTTAAAACCCGGAGAGACAGGAACTCTAAAGATGACAGTTGAAGTTCCAAGTTCACAGGCTGCAGGAAACTTTACAGCCAAGTTTATAGCAGTAAGCGATGAAACAAAAAGTGAACAAATAAGCATACCGGTAACAGTAAGAACCAGCTCAAACATAGCATACTGGATGATTGGATTCTTGATTCTGATTGCAGGATTTACCTTGATTCAATTTAAAAGGTATGGAAGGAGGTAACAAAAGTGATAATTGAAATTGCAAAAAAAGAAATCAGAGATATCTTTTGGAATAAACTATTTCTTGCTATATTAGTTATTTTACTTGCATTGACAATTGTGTCCATAGTGCTTGGCTCTTTCCAAGTGAAAATTGCATTGGACAATTATAACAGTTCCATCAGTTTTCTGCGGGCTCTCGGGAAGACTGAACTGCCGCCAATGCCGAATCTGAATCCAATTTCTGCTTCAAAAGGGTTTGTAAATTACATCGGAATGGTTGGAGCATTGCTGGCGATCGTTCTTGGAAATACAGCAATTTCAAAAGAGCATAGAAGTGGAACCATGCGACTTGTGCTGACGAGAGGTGTTTTTAGAGATGCCTTCCTAAATGGAAAATTGCTTGGAAACCTCGTAATATTAGCTGGAATCACCATATTGATAGAAATCATAACTTTCGCTGCGCTTATAGCGATTGGAGGAGTTGCACTTTCAAATAATGATATTGCTAGACTATTGCTATTTTTCCTGATGTCGTTCCTCTACATGGTATTTTTTTTGGTTTTGAGCATGGGGGCCGCAACTATTTCAACCAAAGGTAATCGTGCACTGCTTATCACAGTAATTGTATGGCTGGTGCTATCCTTCGTATTACCACAGATAGGAGATACCATGGATATGGATAATCAGATACCCGGCGGCTTCTTCAGTTCAATGGGTATGACCAGGGATCAGGAACATCAGGTGCTTCAGAAGTTCAAGTTCTATGAAACGTTTAGGGATGGAATTGAAGAAATGTCACCTACCAAACACTATGAAAGAATCAGTTATGCACTATTAAATGTGAAGCCGGGGTTTGAGACAAATACCCCTTGGGAGGTGGTTGGCCTTAAATGGATCAACCTTTTGGGGTTGGTAGTACCAAGTGCAGTTCTCTGGCTGCTTTCATATATCGCTTTTCTCAAGCGTGAAAATATATATCAAACGAATTAAAAAAAGTTAAAAATGGAGGCTATGAAAATGATTAAAAATTCAAAGTCGAGTAAGACATGGAAAATTGCTTTAACAATTGCATTGATTTTATCAGTTATGAGTTTTGTACTTTCTGGGTGTTCCTCTGGTAATAGTTCTAATCAAGCAGCTCATTCCGGAACAAACACGAATAATATCCAGTCTGCTGTAACAGATAATACAAATAAAAGTTCTAAGGATACAGATGGAGACGGCATACCTGATGAAGTAGAGAAAACATACGGTACTAATCCGTATGTTGCTGATACTGATGGCGATGGAATCAATGACAAGGCAGATAAAGATCCTTTGAAGACCGAAAATTTAATTAAAGAAACAAGTACAGCACCGTTAGAATTGAAGATTAAGGACGCAAGGGTGGAAGACAATGCAACTGCCGACCATCTTGAAATAACCATGACCAACACAGGGAAAACAGCTTTAAGCAACTTCGATATTTATTATACAATTACAGACAAGGTTGATAAAACCCAGGAATCTTATTATCAAGCACTTAACGGTTTATCTATCAACCCTGGCGAAACAAAGACAATCCACTTTGATAATCAGGTTTCAGAGTTTGGACATTACTACGGAAATATGAGCGGGCTTTATGGTAACTCTAAAAATGGACTGGTTTTTGATATTCAGCTTCATGCAAAGGGCTTCAAACCAATGGAGTTTAAGGTGGAAAAAGCCAAGGGGACAGCTGAGGTAGCAGATTAATGTTGAAACATATATATGAAAGTGTATATTATATTATTGATACATCATGAATAATTGGTCTGGAATTTGGAATTAGGGTAATTAATTGCTCTAATTCCTTTGCTAAGGGGATGATAGATTTGAAGAGTAAAGATATACTTATTATTGAAGATGATAAGGCTATTACAAGAATATTGGAACTGGAATTCAAGCATGAGGGCTATACTTATGATATTGCCATGGATGGCAAAGCCGGACTGGAAAAGTTTCAGAATGGACAATATGCAATTGTTTTACTTGACTTAATGCTGCCTGAAATCAGCGGTATGGAGGTTTGCAGAAAAATACGGAAAGTATCAAATGTGCCTATAATAATGCTCACTGCGAGAAGAGATATTACTGATAAGGTTATTGGCCTGGACCTTGGTGCCGACGACTATGTTACGAAGCCATTTGAAATGGAGGAATTATTGGCAAGGATTAGGGCTGGGATTAGAAGAGGCAATGCAAGTATGGGCGAACCCAAATTATTGGAGCTGGCGGATTTAAGCATAAACCTTTTAACCAGAGAAGTTATCAAACGTGGAGATCCCATCGATCTTACAAAAACAGAATATGATTTGCTTGAATATTTGCTTACGAATAAGGGGTTAGTGTTGACAAGGGAGCAAATTATTGAGCATGTTTGGGGCTACGATTTTGTCGGTGACAGTAATGTTTTGGATGTCTATATCAGATATCTGAGGAATAAAATTGATTATCCGTATGAAACTAAACTGATCCATACGGTTAGGGGTGTGGGATATACACTTAAGGAGTAGAAGAAAAATGGTTAGATTAAAACCCAATAAAATATCTCATAGATTAACGATCATATATGCAGTACTTTTTTTGGCCGCACTCATATTGGTGAATGCTGCAACTTTATTAAGCATTAATTACTATATTAATCAAACCTCTGCTCAACAACTCAAATTGGTTGATCAAGCGATAATGAATGGTGTAAAAACTTTAAAAGATATACCTAATATCGACCTAAAGAATATTTCAAAAATAGCTGAAAATGTTGATGTTAACTTAATTTATCACAATAGGATAATCTTTGATACCGGTGAGCGCTATAATTTACCGTCACCTGATGCCAGCACAATTCAAAAGATTTTCGAAACTGAAGCGGGAGAAAATAAAATAATGTATTTGAACGATATTATTATATTGGCAGATGGCGAAAAAATGGGAATTCAAATCGTTAAAGATATGGGCAACGAAGAGGATTTCCTTAATGCACTAGCTGGAATAATGCTATTAGTCGATGGAATTGTTTTAATCATTGCTATTATATTCGGTTATATTATCAGCAGAAATGCATTAAGTCCAATCGATAAGATTACAAACCAGGCAAAGCAAATAAGCGTAAGCGATCTAACTGCTAGAATTCATATAGATGGGCCGGATGATGAACTTAAAAGACTTTCAAATACTTTCAATGACCTGATTGCCCGAATTCAGTATTCCTATGAAAAGCAAAACCGCTTTACCTTGGATGCTTCTCATGAGCTGGCAACTCCGTTGGCAGTAATTAAAGGTTATGTAGATGTGATTGATCGTTGGGGAAAGGATGACCGGGAAGTACTAAATGAAGCCATTGAGTCTATTAAAATTGAATTGTCAAATATGACCGGGTTATTGGATACGCTACTTTTTATATCCAAAAGCGAGAATGAAATTTTCAAGCTGGATAAGACTAAATTCTGGCTAAATGATTTGATTAAGGAGATTGTCAAAGAAAGTAATCTCGTAGACGAAAACCATGATATTTATTGTAATTTTTATCCATCCTTTCAAATGGAAGGGGATCGCCGATTAATTAAGCAAATGCTTAGGGCAATTGTAGATAATAGCATAAAATACTCACCTTATAACACTAAAATTAATATAAATTATAAAGCTGCGAAAGGTAATGCAGTTATTGAAATATCTGATAACGGTATTGGGATACCGCAGGAAGATATCCCTCATATTTTTGATCGTTTTTATAGAGTGGACAAAGCAAGGTCGAGATCAATGGGCGGCTCCGGTCTGGGGCTATCGATTGTAAAATGGATTGTTGATATTCACAATGGGACAATCGATGTGGAAAGCCAAATTGGGAAAGGAACAAAAATAACGGTAAATCTGCCTATTGATATATAAACAGGCATCAATCTCTCAGAATTTTCTTAGTTAATTCACAGTATATTCGAATGCAACGGCTTCATCAAAGGCAGCAATTACAGAGGAAAGGCAAAACAGACTGTATTAGCTCCAATAAAAGATGGGGTATTTAAAATAATAGAACTTGAGGACAAAGACGGTGTAATTGTATATGAAGTGGAAATACAGCCTGGTATAGCTACATATGATGTGAAAGTAGATTGCAAACACAGGGTTGATCATGAAAACGGATCAGGACAATGATAAAAATGAGAAAAGCAAGGTTGAAAATGAGTCAAAAGGCAGTGACAATGAATTTTCTTTTACCAATAGTGAAAGCGCTCATCCGGGCGCTTTTTTATATTCATATTATGACAAACTGCTTGGTAATATATAATATATAGGACGAAATGCTTGTTTATAACACTATTCGGATATTGTATAAGTTTTCTCATTGGTGTAGAATATATGCTGTTGTCGTGAAGCTGAAGCAGTGTAGATAAAAAATAAAATTATCCGGAGATAAAACGATGAATGCCAATAATACAATAAAAAAAATAACTACCTTATTAAAAAATAATATTAACATCGAAATAGCTGTTTTCTCAATGCTTGTAATAGCAAAATTGCTCTTGTTCAACCAAATGGTGGAGTCGAGCAGCATAAAAAATATAGCGCTTATTGCCTCGGTCGCAGGTACTGTTCTCATGCTCTTGTGCTGGACTTCCCTTATTCCCAGACCTTTAAGAATAGCAGTGCTATATCTTGTAGACTGCGGGGCTACTTTCATAATTATTTCGGACCTGCTTTTCTATAGATATTTCAATGATATTATATCAATGCCGGTTCTGACCCAGGCATCAAATGTCTCTTCCGTAAAAAGCAGTGTTACAAGCTTAGTGCATGGATTTGACGTAGTTTTTGTGCTTGATATTATTGTTTTACCCTTTGTCATGTTTTTCAGGAGAAAGGTAAGAAGGATAATATATAGCAAATATACTGCAAGGGTACTTAGGTTTGTGGCTGTTTTTGCGGCAGGAGCTGCATTGTTTGCTTTCGGTATGACAAGTCTTTTGAAGAGTCAGCCAAATATATTGAAATCCTTTTATGACAGAGTCTATATTGTGGAAAATATCGGGCTTTTAAGCTTTCACAGCATTGATGCATATAACTTTATTGCTACGAAGGACAAAGGCAAAATGCCATTAACCGAGGATGAAAAAAACGAAGTGAAGGATTTGCTCCTGCAGAAAAAATCTCAGCAGCCGGCAAACCCAAAATATTTCGGGGCAGGTAAGGGAAAGAACCTTATTGTAATTCAGGTTGAAGCCCTGCAGGGTTTTGTAATTAACAGCAAGATTAACGGGCAGGAAATAACGCCTAACCTTAATAAGTTTATTAAGGACAGCGTTTACTTTGATAACTATTATACTGAGACAGCAGGCGGAGGTACTTCGGATGCGGAATTCCTTGCAAACAACTCCCTTTTCCCTGCGAAGGATGGCTCTGTATATATACGTTTCCCGGGAAATGAGTATTATTCTCTTCCAAAACGGTTGAAGGAAGAAGGGTACAGTTCAACTGTAATGCATGCATACAAGGCCGGTTTCTGGAATAGGAGCGTAATGTACAAGTCTTTGGGCTTTGATCAATATATAAGCAAGAATGATTATGAGCAGGATGAGATAATAGGCATGGGGCTCAGCGACAAATCCTTCTTCAA
>JBLNDG010000116.1:0-13647 GCA_050261415.1 Caulobacteraceae bacterium
CTGTATGTATTTATGATATATCCAAGGGTAGTTATGAGGAAATATTTGCCCTGACAAACGATGAACATATTTTTGGCGGTATGGCATGGAGCGGTAATGAGAACAAAATTGCATTCACCGGGGTCAAAATTGAGGATGAGAATTCCCCGGACTGGTACATGAAGCTTAACTACAGCTCGGTTTATATTGTTGAAGTGAAGGATAAAAAGGCAAAGAGGGTGGAAACTAACGTAGACGCCAGTGATGGAGCCATGATAGAACTGGGGAACTTGAAATTTACCAAAGAAGGAGGACTTCTCTGCTATACTGTCGGAAACTATGAAAAAAGCAAGCTGTATGTGCTTAATACCGGTTCCCTTAAGACAAAAGCCTTTGAGAATGCAGAATACCTGCACTGGATAGACAATGAAAACTATGGAATAACTGCAGGTAAAAACTCAATATATTTTAGTGTAAATAACAGCATTTTAAGAATAGATGAGAAGCTTGAAGAAAGTGTAAAATATACATCGAAAACCAGACTTGACGACTTTTTCCTGTCCAGGGACGGCAATGGGATGCTTCTTTTTGAAGAACAGGGAGATGGATATGTAGCAAGATATATAGGGAAATAAGCTTAGAAGCTGATTGAACTGTCTGTTGGGGGTATTTATAATGTATGATAAGGTTACAAAAGAAACAATGGTCAGAACTCATTTCGGGTGTGAAGTTGAGGATATAGCAAAAACTGTCATGTTGACACCGATATGGAACCTTGAAGGTTTTAAGGCTGCAGCCGATGAAACAATAAAGGAATTTTCCGGCTGGTACAAAGGAGCTACCCTGCTGTATAAGAAGCGCAGCGTAACTGTAATCAGCAGCGGTATCGGCTCACCCATGTCGGGGGACTGCGCACTCGCATTAAGCTATACAGACAGTGAATATGTTATTTTTTCAGGGTCTGCCGGAGCAGTAAATCCCGAGTATAATATAGGTGATCTGCTGGCTGTTGACCAAGCTGTTATTGGGGAAGGTTTTTCAAGGTATCATAGGGATGGTATAAACAAAGACTGTTTTGGCGAAAGGGTCGAAGGAGACAGGGCTTTAGCAGCCGCTCTGCTGGAGACTGGAAAAAAATACGCAGTGCAGTATGGGACAAAGTGCTACAAAGGACAGATTTTTTCCATAGATTCAATTTTGGGGGAAACAAAGGAAACCTTTGATTATATTTTGAGCAGAGGTTGTGACGCAGTGGAGATGGAAGTGTCGGCAGTGCTTACCGCATGCAAAAAGGCTGAAAAGAAAGCTGCTGCCTTTATAATAATAAGCGATCTTCCACTCAAATACAGGAGCCTTTTTGAAGGAATAACAGAAACCGATGTACAAAGATACAACAGTATAAAGAGCAAGTTGCCCGAGATTATTCTTGAAGCAGCAGTTAAAAGCTTTTAAAATATGGAGGTGTTTTGAATGAAATATGTAAGGTATGGAAAAAACGGAGCAGTCAGCTATGGTGTAATTGAAGGCAATATTGTACGTCGTATTGATGGAGACATCTTCAAGGAACACAAAATTACCGAAGAAAGATTCCCCTTGGAAGCAGTAAAGCTGTTGGCTCCCTGCCAGCCTTCCAAGATAGTTGCGGTTGGTATAAACTATAGGGATCATGCTACAGAGATGGAGCATACCCTGCCTGAAGATCCTATAATTTTTATTAAGCCTGCAACTGCGGTGATAGGACCGGAGGATAAAGTAATCAGGCCTGCCATGTCTGAAAGGGTCGACTATGAAGCGGAGCTTGGTTTGGTCATAGGCAAAACTGTAAGAAATGTTGAACCTGGTGATGCATTAAAATATGTATTCGGAGCAACCTGCCTAAATGATGTGACAGCAAGAGACCTGCAGACAAAGGATGGGCAGTGGACTCGCGCCAAGTCTTTCGATACCTTTGCACCGATAGGCCCGTGCATAGTAACAGACGTAGATTATAATAACATAAATATCGAGCTTGCTTTGAATGGTGAGATAAAGCAAAAATCCAACACATCTTATTTCATTACGAACGCGCAGAAAATAGTCAGCTATATTTCCAAAGTAATGACACTGAATCCCGGTGATGTTATTGCTACAGGAACACCTTCGGGAGTTGGACCGATGTCCGGGGGGGATGTAGTGGAAGTAAGGCTGGAGGGTATAGGAATTCTTAGAAATTATATAGTATGATGATATGTAAAAGTAAGAAGTGCCATAAATGCAGCACTTCTTACTTTTTATTATTATTATTTTAATCTGTCTGAAAATTGAAAACGTTTGTACGTAATACGTGTACAAAGCATAAAAAATGTATCTAAATTTTGTGCAAATCTATTTTTTATTATAATAATTGGTGGTATAATACTAAATGAATATTACTGGTTTTACCATATTATATTAGGGAGGGTTCCTTATGAAGAAAATATTAATCACCGGAGCGCTGGGGCAGATTGGAACAGAACTTACAATGTACCTTAGAGGTCAATACGGGAATGATAATGTAATCATAAGTGACATAAGCAAACGCGGTGATGAAAGTCTTTTTGAATCAGGCCCGTTTGAAATACTCAATGTAAATGACGCAGATAAGCTTATGGAGATATGCAAAAAGTACAATATAAATCAGATAATCCACCTTGCCGCACTTCTTTCTGCAAATGCTGAAAAGAATCCACAGCTGGCTTACAATATTAATATGAACGGAACATATAATGTTCTTGAGGTCGCAAGAGAACTTGGAATAGCAGTATTTACACCCAGTTCAATTGCTGCCTTCGGCCCAAGCACACCTGCCGATAAGACGCCGCAGGATACTATACAGAGACCGACAACAATGTATGGGGTTACCAAGGTTGCGGGCGAACTTCTCTGTGATTATTACCACAAAAGGTTTGGGGTAGATACAAGAGGGGTAAGATTCCCCGGACTGATTTCCTATGCTGCACTTCCGGGCGGAGGAACAACAGATTATGCAGTGCATATTTTTTATGAAGCAATAAAGAATAAGAAGTATGCATCCTATATAGCAGCAGGAACATATATGGACATGATGTACATGCCGGATGCTCTGAAGGCAATTCATGACCTTATGGAGGCAAACCCAGACAAGCTGGAGCACAGGAATGCATTTAATATAACAGCAATGAGCTTTGATCCTGAAATGCTGGCAGCAGAAATAAGAAAGCATATACCTGGATTTGAACTCACTTATGAAGTGGATCCGGTAAGACAGGCGATAGCGGACAGCTGGCCAAATACCCTTGATGACAGCTCTGCAAGAAAGGAATGGGGCTGGAACCCTAAATATGATCTTGCGGTAATGACAAAAGACATGTTGGAGAAATTAACTGTAAAATTAAATAAATAATATTAAGGGAGGTATATACATGGGACTTCATGATCTCGATTTTATTACCGAGAGGCTGAACGAACTCAAGGAGCAGGGAGTATACAGAAAGCTGCCTGTACTTGAAGGCCCATCCGGTGCAAGATGTATTATCAATGGGAAAAATGTCATAAACCTTTCTTCCAATAACTACCTGGGTCTGGCTAACCATCCGAGGTTAAAGGAAGCAGGGAAGAAGGCCATTGACAAATGGGGCATGGGTGCCGGAGCAGTCAGGACCATTATAGGCACAATGTCAATCCATGAGGAACTGGAAGAGAAGCTGGCAAAGTTTAAGCATGTAGAAGCTGTTCTTGTTTTCCAATCCGGTTTTACTGCTAATGCAGGCGCTATTCCTGCTATTGTTGACAAAGGCGACATTATTATTAGCGATGAGCTGAACCATGCTTCAATTATTGACGGATGCAGATTAAGCAGGGCTGATATCGTAAGATACAAGCACAGTGATATGAAAGACCTTGAGAGGGTTATAAATGAAGTAAAGGATAACTATAATATAAAGCTTATTATTACGGACGGAGTATTCAGCATGGACGGAGATATAGCAAAGCTCCCGGAAATTGTTGAACTTGCAGAAAAATACGGATGCCTTACATATGTTGATGATGCTCATTCAAGCGGGGTTTTGGGAAGCAACGGACAGGGTTCTGCCCATCATTTCGGATTGAGCGACAGGATAGATGTACAGATAGGCACCTTGTCAAAGGCTATCGGAGTTGTGGGCGGTTATGTGGCAGGCAGAAAAAATCTTATTGATTGGCTGAACCACAGGGGAAGACCATTCCTGTTCAGCACTGCAGCACCTCCGGCAGTAGCAGCCGCTTGCATTGAAGCTATAAACATATTATCAGAAAGCACTCAGCTTACAGACACATTATGGGATAATGCAAAGTACTTCAAGAAACGCCTTAACGAGCTCGGTTTCAATACAGGGAAAAGCGAAACTCCAATCACACCTGTTATAACAGGGGATGACAGAACTGCAGTTGCCTTAAGCAAGAGACTTTTTGAAGAAGGCGTGTTTGCTCAGAGCATTGTATATCCTACAGTTGCGAAGGGCGGAGCCAGAGTAAGGACGATTGTTACTGCAGCACATACAAAGGCCGATCTGGATGAAGCTGTTGCTGCATTTGAAAAGGTAGGAAAAGAGTTAGGCTTAATAAAATAAATAGAAGCATGTAAACTAAAGCAGCCATGTATAGCTAGGTATTAAGTTCAATACCAAGCTATACATGGCTGCTCTTTTTTACGTCCCATCCTGAAACATTTGCCATGGGTAATTCGTCAAGATAGATGATATAATTAAGAAAAGCTGTACAGGGGGTATGAATTTGAAGAGATATGCGCTTGTCATCGCAGCAGCGTTTATAGTTGCCTTGGCTGCCGTTATAACTATTTTCCCTAATTATTGGACAACCACTCTTTACGACCCTGCAAAAACACACCTTGTTGTTGAAGGGGACATAGTAGATGAAAATGAACCTCCCATTATAGAAAATGGAGAAGTCCTGCTCCCATACGAGACTGTAAAAAAATATATTGATCCCAAGGTATATTGGGACAAGAAGGTCGGCAAGGTAGTTTTCACGACGAAAGACAAAGTGGTAATAATGAAGACGGACAAGCTTTCTGCCATGGTAAACGCAAAGCCTGTGGACTTGAACATTCCGGTCAGGCTGGTTGATGGTACACCCTATATACCGGTTGAATTCACGTCTGATTTGTTTGGCATAGAACTTAAATGGGTTAAAGAAAATAATGTAGTCATACTGGATTACAAAAAAAGCAGGGTTCAGATTGCTGAACCAATAGCAGAAAATTTAAGGCTTAGGTTAAAACCGTCAAGATTTTCTCCGGTCTTGAAAAGCGGTATAAACCCAAATGATAAATTCAGGGTGTTCGGAGAAAATGAAAAGTGGTACAAGGTTAGGACGGATGAGGGTTTGATTGGCTACTTGGAGAAGAAACAGTTGAAAACCAGCATTTTAAGCCCCGGAGCAAAAACCGAAGAGCCAAGTCCAAGCTCTGCATGGAAGCCGGAAAAGGGCAAAGTGAACCTTGTATGGGAATATGTCGGGAGTAAAAACCCAAACACCGCAAATATTAAGAAGATGGAAGGACTGGATGTAGTATCGCCGACCTGGTTCAATATAGTGGACAAGCAAGGAACTGTTGCAAATAAAGCAGATTCCTCCTACGTTGCATGGGCTCACGGAAATGGATACAAGGTATGGGCACTAGTAGGCAATGGGTCTGATAAGGATATAACCCATGCTTTTCTTAACAATACCGACACAAGGGAAAAGATAGTGCAGCAGCTGCTTATTTATGCAAAGCTGTACAAGCTTGACGGGATAAATATAGATTTTGAAAATATTTACGGGAAAGACAGGGATATGCTGACGCAATTCATGAGAGAAATGGCTCCGCTCTTAAGGGAGCAGGGTATGGTGGTTTCCATGGATGTGACCTTCAGGTCCTCCAGTGATACCTGGTCAAAGTGCTATGACAGGAAAGCCTTGGCTGAAGTTGTTGACTATATGGCAGTTATGGCTTATGACCAGAACGGTACCTTCAGCACAGAACCGGGTTCGGTAGCACAGTATAACTGGGTAGAAGGCGGGCTTGTGAGAATACTTGAAGAAGTGCCGGAAGATAAGCTCTTATTGGGGCTTCCGTTCTATGCAAGAGAGTGGAAGGAAGAAAAAGTAGACGGAAAAATAAAAGTAACTTCAAAGGCTCTTTCGATGGATGCGGTAAATAAAATAATTGCGGAAAAGAAACCTGTTGTCACCTGGGATGAAGAAAGCGGGCAGTTTTATACGGAATTTAAAGAAGGGAAAGCCACGTATAAGATATGGATTGAAAACAAGGATTCCATCAACCTGAAATCCTCCCTTGTCCACAAGTACAAACTGGCGGGAGCAGCGTCCTGGCGGAGAGGCTTTGAGACAGAAGATGTATGGAAGGTTCTCGCAGACACCTTGAAGGTGAAGCAGGACTATACACAGTGGACAAGTGCGAACAGCTTTGAGAACATGAAGGCAGCGCATTGATTATAGAAAATACGTGCAGGTTTTGGTATCATAATGTTATAGCAAGAAATTACTGGATTGAAGGCTGATGCTTATGAATAAAGGCAATGAAATAAGAATATCAGTAAGAGAGCTTGTGGAATTCGCATACCGCTCCGGCGACCTTGATTCAAGGTTTACCGGAATGAGCAGGGCTCTTGAAGGTGCAAAGCTTCACCGGAAGCTCCAGAGTCTTAACAGTGAGAAAGCAGTCAATGAGGGGGAACGCTATCAAAAAGAGATAAGCATTTCCTATGGGACTGATTATAAAGGACTATTTTTTCTCATAAGCGGAAGGATTGACGGAATAACGGAAAACAGTCTGGGTACTACATTGGATGAAATAAAAACTGTAGAGTGCCCTTTGAATCTTATAGATGAAGAAAGCTACCCCGTGTATTGGGCACAGGCAAAATGCTATGCATTCATGTATGGAGTTCAAAAAAGGCTGGAAAGTATAAATGTGCAGATAACCTATTACAACATTGATTCCTAGGATATCAAAGTTTTGACACAATCATTTGATATACAGGAATTGGAGAAATTCTTCCTTGCCATACTGGAGAAATACCATGAATGGGCATCCATGCTGCAGAAATGGTATCTAAAGAGGGATAGATCTATAAGAGCTGCAGACTTTCCATACAGTGAATACCGTAAAAATCAGAGAAAGCTTGCAGTAGCCGTCTACAAGACAATTGAAGGCAATAAAAGGATTTATGTGCAGGCACCTACGGGCACAGGGAAAACCATGTCAGCCCTGTTTCCATCCGTTAAAGCCATAGGAGAAGGTAAAGCAGAAAAGCTGTTCTACCTGACGGCAAAAACAATAACCAGGCAGGTTGCCCTTGATGCATTTGAAAGAATGAAGGCAATAGGCCTAGAATTCAAAGTTATTGTTTTGACAGCAAAGGATAAAATATGCTTTAAGGATGAGAAAAACTGCAATCCGGAATATTGTGAATATGCTAAAGGCTATTTTGATAAAATCAACAATGCTCTTGCCAGGGTTTTTGAGGCAGAAGACATAATAACAAGAGAAGCGGTTGAGCGCTACGCGAGGGAGTATGGAGTCTGCCCCTTTGAACTTTCCTTGGATTTATCCTATTTTATGGATTGTATAATATGTGATTATAACTATGTATTCGATCCGAGAGCAAACCTCAGAAGATTTTTTGAAGATAAGGAAAACAGTTTCGTACTGCTCATCGATGAAGCACACAATCTTGTTGACAGGGCAAGGGAAATGTTTTCCTCAGAGCTTTGGAAACGGGCTTTTCTGGAAGCCAAGCGCTATATGAAGACAGAAGCCCCCTCAATTTCTAAAACGGCAGGAAAAATAAATTCGCTGCTGCTTGAGTTGAAGAAAAATGCTCAGGATAAAAACTGCTGCATCAAGGAAGATGATATAAAAGATCTGTACCCGCTGTTGAAAAAGTTTGTAAGCCTTTCCGATGAATGGCTTCCTGCCAATCAGAAATCCGAAAGATATGGGGAAATTCTGGATTTATATTTTCAGGTTCTTGCATTCTTAAGAATATCGGAACTATATGATGAAAGATATACTATTTATTTGGAACTTCAGAAAAACGACGTTATGCTGAAGCTCTTCTGTCTCGATCCGTCAAAGCTTTTGCAGGAAATAACCGATAGGATGGGAGCATCCGTATTCTTTTCGGCCACACTTACGCCGCTGCATTATTTCAAGGATATACTGGGCGGTTCTGAGGGAGATTATACTGTCAGGTTTCCCTCCCCATTTGAAAGAGAGAAGCTTTTCCTTGCAATTGCAGAAAATGTATCTACAAAATATTCCGACCGAGAAAAGAGCATTTCTGATGTGGTTGAATATATTAATACAGTAGCAGGAGCAAAGAAGGGGAATTATCTGATATGTTTCCCATCCTACAAGTATATGCGGGATACCTATGAAATGTTTTCCTCGCAGCATCCGGGAGCGAGAGTCATTATACAGCAGCCTTCAATGCAGGAGGAGGAAAAGGAAATGTTCCTTCAATGCTTTGAACCTGACTCCCGTGATACGGTTATAGGCTTCGCAGTAATGGGGGGGATGTTTTCAGAAGGTATTGACCTGGTGGGGGACCGGCTACTGGGAGCTGTTGTTGTCGGTGTGGGGCTTCCGCAGTTGTGCTTCGAGAGGAATATAATTATGGACTATTACAGGGATAAAAAAGATAAGGGCTTTGAATATGCCTATATGTATCCCGGCATGAATAAAGTCCTTCAAGCGGCCGGTAGAGTTATACGGTCGGAAAATGACAAAGGTGTTGTACTTCTGGTAGATGAAAGGTTCTCCAGCAATAGGTATGCAGGCATGTTTCCAGAAGAATGGAAGCACAATATAAGAGTGAACAGCCCGTTGGAATTGAACCGTAAGCTGACAGGATTCTGGAAAGGGAAATAAGTGTCTACATATATGTGCCATGATATGCTATAATGTTTATGCCAATAAGGCGGCATAAGCACACAAAACCACAGATAATAATTCTTCTGTGTGTTATGTATATAGAATGGGAGTTATAATGTATGAGCGCGGTAACTGTTGAAGAAGTAAAGAGTTTTTCTGATTCAATATCGGAATTATACACGGTTTTTTTCAGAAAATATCCCATGCTGAAGCCTTTTCTAATGAATGTCTTTTTATTCAGCTCGGGTAATTTTGGGCTTATTGTTGAAGAAAGCGGAAAAATAAGCGGAAGCTTTTCCGTTTACCGTACGACAGAAGGAAATGTGGTTAAAGAAGATATTGAAGCAGGTATCGCTGTGAGGTTTGTATTCAATAAGCGTTACTTTGATGATATAAATGAAAATAAAAAAGGCTATCTGGAAAAGCCATACAAGCTTCTTAAGTATATACCGACCTTTTTCAAATCCGTGTCGATTGATAACAAAGCCCTGTTGCACGACAGCCTGATTGGCAGGAAAGTGATGTTGAGGCCCGGAGAAGAAAGCGACATATACTACCTTTTCAAATGGTACAACGATATAGAACTGAACAAGCTCGCGGGGTGGAGCAATTCAAGGGTGACCGCAGACAAACTGCGGTACAACATATCAAGGAGCTTTGGTTATGATCCGTTGAATTTGATGATAGACAATGAAGACGGCAAGCCGATAGGAACTATACAGCTTTATGATTTTAACGAGCAGGATAGGAGCTGCAAACTTGGAATCAGAATAGGCGATCGGGATTATTGGAGTAAAGGCTACGGCGAAGATGCTGTCAATACTTTACTTGAGTATGCTTTTATGAATATCGATATATACAGGGTTACCCTTAAGGTTTACGAGTATAACGAAAGAGCAGTAAGATGCTACCAGAAATGCGGGTTCCAGTATGAAGGAAGGACAAGACAATCTGCCTGCATAGACGGAAAGTATTATGATGAAATCATAATGGGTGTTTTGAAGAGTGATTATGTCAGAATGAGACAAAATAATAAATAATAGACTTGTCATTGACAAGTCTATTATTTATGACCCATATCCTTCATATCCTGAAGTAAATCTGATGCCCTGAAATAAGCGTTTCTTGCTGATCGGGCAACTTTCTTCCGAGTTCTTGAATTCATTGCAGGAATCAGTGCCATCCCTGCCAGGGCTCCTAATGCTCCCCATGCCATCATGTTTCTTGAACCTCTGCGCATCATGCCAGCCACTTCCTTTCGGATTTTTGTGCGTTCAAATTACTTAATCAAGCTTTACTCACTATATATGTTGCGATTTTTAACATTTCTTAAACCTTGAAAATAATAGAATTTTTTCATTTCATATTCCAGAAAAATCAAAATCAGGCACATAATCGCTGCAAGCGGAATCAAGCTCCTGGACAAAGCCGTTTTCCAAACCTATCTTGAAGAAATAATCTATAATAAACTCATATTCCCAATCTTCAAGCTTACGGTTAATCTCTTCAAATCTTGCTGCATCATACAAGGGCGTATACTGGCCCATAAGGCTTACATAGGTTTCAGCACCCAGATTATCCTTTATCCAGCTCAGTATTTTTTTCGAGTCCTCAAGCAAATCCGGCAGTATCAAGTGCCTTATTATTACTCCCTTTTGCATGATCCCGGAATCATCAAAAACAGGATGGCCGACTTGACGGACCATGGCCAGAACAGCTTTGGAGGTGTAGCTGAAATAGTTTTTTGCATTTGAATACTTAACAGCATAAGTATCCGTGTAATATTTTATATCGGGCAGATATATGTCTACAGTGCCCTTTAACTTCTCTATAATTTCCACAGTTTCATAACCGTTTGTATTATATACTACAGGTATGGATAGCCCTTTTTGCTTGGCAATCGCAACAGCGTCAATAATCTGAACTGCGTAGGGGGTCGGACTTACAAGGTTGATATTTAGCGCCCCTTGTGCCTGAAGCTCAAGCATTATCTCAGCCAGCCTGGTATTGCTTATTTTCTTTCCCAGGAGCTCCTGACTGATCTGGTAGTTCTGGCAAAAGACGCAGTTCAGGTTGCATCCGCTGAAAAATATTGTGCCGGAACCCTTTTCACCGGATATGCAGGGTTCCTCCCATTGGTGAAGATATGCTTTTGAGGCTATGACAGAGAAATCCGCACCGCAGGCTCCTTTTCTTTCATATCTGTTTATACCGCATTGTCTGGGACATATTTTGCAGTTGCTAAGTTCGTTCCGCATATTTTTTTCCTCGCTTGGTATTATATGTTTCGCATTAAGCATCTTACATTAAATTCATATAATGCGACAAAAGGAACGGGTAACACTGAATACACGGAAGCCCACTGAAGACACGGCGGGAAAATAATATAAGTTACTGTGTAATTCCGTGAAAAATCCGTGTGTTCCGTGGTTTTCGTTTCTTAACCTTTAAGGAATACCCTGACTTTCTCGAGTCTCGCATCTCGGGTCTCGAGTCTGAAGATTGCTTCGCATGCAATCTTTTTTACGATATATATAGGTTTCCCAATATATTTGCATAAATATATAAGTGATTGTGTAGACAATTTTGAAGGAATTATTTGAACGTTTATAGAATAATAAAAAAAACGTAAAAATGCAAGAATTTTGTCTAAAGAAGAAAAAGAAATGCAGGGTGAGTAATAATGACTGAACAGGAATTATTGTTTTCTATGGATATCGGTACGAGAACAGTTGTAGGCATAGTCGGATACCATGATGGGCAAAAATTCAAGATTCATGCCTGTGAGGTTGAGGAGCACAAGGAAAGGGCCATGTATGACGGGCAGGTTCATGATATCGAGCTGGTTGCTCAGGCCGTAAAAAAGGTTACGGAAAGACTGGAAAAAAAGCTGAACTTTCCTCTGAAGAGGGTATCTATTGCAGCTGCCGGAAGAACATTAAAGACCTGTAAGGTGTTCGTGGAAAGGGATGTTGACCCATCAGTAGAAGTTGACAACGAGCTTGTCAGCAGTCTTGAGATCGAGGCAATACAGCAAGCTCAAAAGGAAATAGAAGTGATGAGTCATGAAGAAGATGTCTCATATTTCTGTGTAGGCTATGCCGTTGTCAACCAGTACCTCAACGGAAGCATAATAGGCAATCTGGAAGGGCACAAGGCAAAGCGGGCAGGGTTGGAGGTGCTTGCGACTTTCCTCCCGAGGATTGTAACCGACAGCCTTTATGCAGTAATGGTCAGAGCGGGGTTAGAGGTGGCAAGCCTGACACTCGAGCCTATAGCTGCCATGAATGTTTCGATTCAAAGCAGCTTAAGGCTTCTGAACCTGGCTCTTGTTGACATAGGTGCCGGAACTTCAGATATCGCACTGACAAAGGATGGAACCGTATTCGCATTTGCAATGGTTCCTGTAGCCGGTGATGAGATTACCGAAAAGATTGCAGAGGTTCTTCTGCTTGATTTCAGTGAGGCGGAAAAGGTTAAAGTAAACCTTTGCAAAAAGCCGGTTGTTAAATACAAAGATATTATGGGTATTACATATGAAAAAAGCTCTGATGAGATATTGAAGGGAATTGAACCGGCAATAAAGAACCTTGCAAAAGAAATATCAGACAAGATTGTTGAATATAACGGAAAAGCGCCAAGTGCGGTATTCCTTGTAGGAGGGGGAAGCCAGATACCATTACTGACGAATTTTATAGCCGAGTACTTGCAAATACCGGCTGAAAGGGTAGGAATAAGAAAAACCGATATAATAAAGGATGTTGAGACCAAAGGAAAGAAGCTTGCCGGTCCGGAATTTATAACACCTATTGGAATTGCTGTCACCGCATACTTAAACAGACAGAAGGATTTCCTCCATGTTTCGGTTAATGGGGTAAATGTAAAGCTTTTCAACTCAAAAACCCTTACCGTGGCTGACAGTCTGATACTGGTAGGTTATAATCCCAGAAACCTTATAGGCAGGAGAGGAAGTTCAATAAGCTTTAAATTGAACGGGAATAATGAGATAGTGAGAGGAGAGCCCGGCGAACCTGCACAGGTATATCTGAACAACCAAAAAGTCGGACTGGACAAACAGATTGCCAATGGAGACGTAATAATTGTGGAGCCCGCAGTGGATGGGAAACCGGCGGAAGTGCGCATAAGGGATTTTATGAATGAATACCCCGGGAAAATAATCTATATGAATGGAAAAGAGTGCGCAGTAAAAGCTGCCGTTACTGTAAACGGAGACGTTGCAGATGTTGATACCCTTATAAATGATGGGGACGAAATTGAAATCAAAAGCTTGAATAGGGTGTTAGACCTGGTTGAAATGTTTGATTTGAACTACTATGACAATACAATCAGTATAAACGGGAAAAAGGCAACACTCGACGACAGTATAAAGAATGGCGATCAGATAACCTATGAGGATGCCGCAAAGAATGCCGGTCCTGCGGGAGCAGAAGGAGATGGAAACTATAATTCCATAAACATAATACTCAATGGAAAACCGGTTACCTTAAAGGCAAAAAAGTCACAGTTCATATTTGTTGATGTTTTCAATTATGTTGATATTGATATAAAAAATATAAAAGGAACAATTACGGTACTTCTTAACGGGAACAAAGCGAACTATACAGACGTCATAAATGAAGGAGACAAAGTAGAGGTAAACTGGAACGATAGATAAATTACTGACGGAAATCTGTCAGTAATTTATTTAACTTAGCATTAATTTATAG
>JBLNDG010000117.1:0-3115 GCA_050261415.1 Caulobacteraceae bacterium
CAGGCAGATATCCTCGGAGTTCCTGTAGACAGACCGGTTGTAACAGAAACTACAGCTTTGGGAGCTGCTTACCTTGCCGGTCTGGCAGTCGGATACTGGGCTGATAAGGAAGAAATCGCCATGAAATGGAGAGTGGACAAGACCTTTAAACCATCAATGGAAGAGGCGGCAAAGGAAGAGAAGTATGCAGGGTGGAAAAAAGCCGTAGACAGAGCATTGAAATGGGAAAGTGAATAAAGAGATCTTAGGGATTTAGCGGCCATGTTTTGCATGGCCGCTTTTTATTTTATACCCAAATACAGCTTGTATAATTTTTTTATATTTTAGTTCTAGTTGATATATTTTACCAATACAATTCTATAAAAAGTAAATTAGTGTGGTAATAGATTCCAAGCAAATATAAAAAGTATACGAATTTTAGTGATTTGAGCGGGTTTGAGGGTTTGGCACACTACTTGCTATTTTGTAGGCTAGGAGGGGTTTGATTTGTATAGTAAGTTTCTTACTATGGTTCAAAAAAATCCAATAATTGCTGCGGTAAATAATTTGGAGAAGCTGGATATGGCATTGGCGTCCCCCTGCAGGATAATCTTCCTGCTGACAGGAAGCATCATGAATGTAAAGGATATCGTTGAAAAGTGCAAGAAGAACGAAAAATGCATATTGGTTCATCTGGACCTGTTGGAGGGAATGTCCAAGGATGCCTGTGCTTTAAAGTATATCAGTGAATATATCAAGCCTGACGGAATTATAACCACGAGGAGCAACCTCATAAGAATCGCGAAGGAAAATAATATTTTTGCTATACAGAGGTTGTTTGTACTGGATTCATTATCTCTCGATACCGGAATAAAGGCGCTTCATTCGACAAAGCCGGAGGCGATAGAAATACTTCCGGGCATAATGCCCAAGGTTATAAGGCAAATCCATGGTGAAACCCAGATACCTCTCATTGCAGGGGGGTTGATTATTGACAAGGAGGATGCTGTTGCAAGCCTTAATGCAGGAGCAATAGGGATTTCTACCAGCAATAAAGCTGTTTGGTATATGCAGGAGCGGCTCGGGGATGGAAAATAATTTTAATATGGACGAAGGATGAAAACAGGTTCTGAACAAAAGATAGCTAAATTACAGGAAGGGAGGCGTTGCAAGAAATAATAGCATGGCTAAGCAATAATTACTTAGTGACTTTTATAAAATTTTAAAGGGGGATTCTTGTATGTCACATTTCATGGGTGAGCTTATAGGAACTATGATACTCATTATTTTCGGCGGCGGCGTTTGCGCAGGTTGCACGCTTAACAAATCCAAATCACAAAATAGTGGTTGGATAGTTATAATCATGGGGTGGGGTCTCGCAGTTGCAATGGCAGTTTATGCCGTAGGAAGAATCAGCGGTGCTCATCTGAATCCGGCAGTAACAATAGCCCTAGCCACAATAGGCAGCTTCCCCTGGGCAGAGGTTCCGTCATATATTATTGCTCAGATGCTTGGGGCAATTATAGGCGCTGCCATAGTATGGCTGGCATATCTTCCTCACTGGGCTGCTACAGAAAACAAACCTGCAAAGCTTGGAGTATTCAGCACAGCTCCTGCAATCAAAAGCAATGGTGCGAACATCCTTTGCGAAGCTATAGGAACAGCAGTATTGGTGCTTGGAATACTTGCCATAGGTGCTAACAAAATTGCTGATGGCTTGAACCCATTCCTTGTAGGTACACTGATTATGGCTATAGGTCTTTCTCTGGGCGGACCTACAGGATATGCCATCAACCCTGCAAGAGACCTCGGACCGCGTATTGCCCATGCAATACTTCCAATTGCCGGCAAGGGAGATTCCGACTGGGGATATTCGTGGATTCCGGTAGTTGGTCCGATAATTGGCGGAGTGGTAGGAGCTTTCTTCTTTAAGATATTCTTCGGAGCATAAAATTTTGAGGAAAGTTAAGATAAATAAAAATAAATGGAGGGAATACAGTGAATAAGTATGTACTGGCATTGGATCAGGGAACGACCAGCTCGAGGGCAATTGTTTTTGGCTATGATGGGAAAATCGTAAGTGTTGCCCAAAAGGAATTTACACAAATATATCCCAAAGCCGGTTGGGTAGAGCATAACCCGGTGGAAATATGGGAGACCCAAATCGGAGTAGCAAAGGAAGTACTGGATAAGGCCGGTATCGCTGCAGACCAGATTGCTGCAATAGGGATAACGAACCAGAGGGAAACCACCGTAGTTTGGGATAAAACTACAGGAAAGCCGGTCTATAATGCTATCGTATGGCAGTGCAGAAGAACTGCACCCATATGCGATGCATTAAAGGAAAAGGGGCTTGCAGCTGCTATCAGACAAAAAACAGGGCTGGTGGTAGACGCATATTTCTCCGGAACAAAGGTAAAATGGATACTTGATAATGTTGAAGGAGCCCGCGAAAAGGCAGAAAAAGGCGAACTGCTCTTCGGTAATATCGACACATGGCTTATCTGGAACCTGACTGCAGGCAAAGTCCATGTAACGGATTACTCCAACGCATCAAGGACTATGCTCTTTAATATCAACTCATTGACATGGGATGAAGACATCCTTGCAGAGCTTAATATACCAAAATCAATGCTTCCGGAAGCAAAACCTTCAAGCTTTATATATGGTTACACTGCAAAGGAATTACTCGGCAGTGAGGTACCGATTTCCGGAGCTGCCGGAGACCAGCAGGCCGCATTGTTCGGTCAGGCTTGCTTCAAACCGGGTATGGCAAAGAACACATACGGAACAGGCTGCTTCATGCTTATGAACACCGGTGAGAAACTAGTTGGATCTAACAATGGGCTTCTTACCACAATAGCTTGGGGCTTGAACGGAAAAGTCGAGTATGCCCTTGAGGGAAGCATATTTGTAGCAGGCGCAGCAGTACAATGGCTCAGGGATGAGCTGAAGGTAATCGAGAACTCTGCAGCCAGCGAGCAGATGGCAGCAGCAGTGCCGGATACAAACGGTGTCTATGTAGTTCCTGCCTTTGTAGGACTCGGCGCACCGTACTGGGATATGTATGCAAGAGGCGCTGTGCTTGGTCTGACCCGTGGCGCCAACAAGAACCATCTGGTCAGGGCAACACTGG
>JBLNDG010000118.1:0-16630 GCA_050261415.1 Caulobacteraceae bacterium
AATCCATTTGAATGTCTTAATCAGGTTGTTGATGCCCTGAATCAAACCACAGCCTATGAATGCGGGAATCAACGGGATAAATATATTTGATATCGTTTTCAGAACATCGCCCGCATGCGTGCCGTATTTGCTTTTCATTTCCTTTTTGACCTTCTCAGCTTCTCCGAAGGATGTCTTTTCCTCGTTCAAGCCTAAGAGTTTTCGGGCTTCTTCAGCCACCTTTGTAGCTGTACTTGGGCCCACAATAACCTGTAACTGGTCTTCAGCCTTGACAACCCCCATGACACCCTGCACATTTTTAAGTGCAGCCTCGTCAACCTTGCCCAGGTCCTTAACCGCCATTCTGACCCTGGTCATACAGTTCATAACCGACAAGATGTTTTCTTTACCCCCACAAGTTGCAATCATCCCTTCAGCCATACCCCTGATTTTGTCGCTCACTTATGATTCCTCCTTTACAAATATTATTGTAATGCCTTTATAATGAATCCATGGTTTTCGTCCAGCCTCTTCCTTGCTTCTTCCTTGGACAAGCCGGACTTGATCATGAAAATAGAGAGCTTCACATCATAGTCTGTATCCTTAAGCATCCTCTCTGCCTCTGTTTCCTTTATTCCGGTACATTGCACCACAATTCTTACAGCTCTGTTCATCAATTTAATATTGCTTGCCTGAACGTCGATCATTAAGTTTTCATAAACCTTGCCCAGCTTTACCATAACTCCGGTTGTCAGCATATTGAGAACAAGTTTTTGTGCTGTTCCGGCCTTCATCCTCGTCGAGCCGGTTATCACTTCAGGGCCTACAACAGGTGCAATGGATATCCGGACTACATGAGCCATTTCAGAATTAGGATTGCACGTCACTGAGACAGTTGCCGTTTTAATCCCGTTGGCATACTCCAGCGCACCAATTACATAAGGAGTTCTTCCACTTGCAGCAAGTCCTATCAATACATCCTTCTCGCAAAGGCCAATTGCTTTTACGTCCTTTACACCCCCTTCCTTGCTGTCTTCTGCTCCTTCAATTGACCTGAACATTGCATTCGTTCCTCCGGCAATCAGTCCCTGCACCATCTGCGGATCCGTGCCAAATGTAGGAGGGCATTCTGAGGCGTCTACAATACCGAGTCTTCCGCTGGTTCCGGCGCCAATATATACAAGCCTCCCACCCGCCGAAAGCCTCCCATGAATTAAATCAACGGCTTCTGCAATCCTTGGCAATTCCTTCTCTACCGCATAGGCCACAGTCTTGTCCTCATCATTTATCATTTTCAGCATTTCCACGGTAGATACCCTGTCAATATTCACAGTATTAGGATTCCGGCTTTCAGTTACCAGTTTGTCCAAATCGACTTTCATCCTTATCACTCCAATACAAAGAATATATGTAACTATATCCAATTTCTGTATATAATCATTATACATTATATGTAATACTGTTTCAATATTTATTTATATTTTTGTAATACTATTTCATTTAAATGTAAAATAAAACCCGGCAGCCAAGTTTCCCAATGACTTCCGGGTTTTGATATTTAAATAATATATTCTACTTCTTTACTAAAGGAATTGGTGTATCATCTATATCGTCAATGCTTCCCTCAATAAGGTATTTCCTTGTTTCAGCAGCAATTACACCGCTAAGTAACAGCAATGAAATAAGGTTTGGTATAGCCATCATGGCATTCATCGCATCTGCGAGGTCCCAAACGAGTGGGAGACTCATTGTAGAGCCCAAGAATACAGCTATAACCCAGAGTATTCTATACGGCATTATTACTTTCTTGCCGAAGAGGTACTCAATTGCTCTTTCACCGTAGTATGACCAACCGAGTATGGTTGAGAAAACGAATGTCAGAAGACCACCTGTAAGTACTATAGGTCCGATTACAGGAATTTGTGCGAATGCAGCCTTTGTAAGTGCAGCACCTTTAAGCTCATTCAAGCCTACCGGATCCCTTAGTATGCTGCTTACAAGCACAAGACCTGTCATAGCACAAACAACAACTGTATCCCAGAAGGTACCTGTTGAAGAAACGAGTGCCTGTCTTACAGGATTCTTAGTCTGTGCTGCTGCTGCAACTATTGGAGCAGAACCAAGACCGGATTCATTTGAGAACAAGCCTCTTGCGATACCATATCTTGCTGCCATCATTACTGTAGCCCCTGCGAAACCGCCGCCTGCAGCCTTAGCTGTGAAAGCATGCTTGAATATGAGAGCTATTGCCGGGCCAACATAGCCGGCATTCATTATAAGTATTATTATACAACCTAAAACGTAGAAAATTGCCATGAAAGGAACGAGCTTTTCACAAACGCTGGCTATGGATTTAACGCCTCCGAGTATAACAATAGCTGTGAGTATTGCCATTATAATACCAGTTATATATGGAGATACTCCGAAGCTTTCTTGTACCATTGAGGATATTGAGTTAGCCTGTACTGTATTACCAATACCGAAAGCAGCTATGCCTGTGAATATGCAGAATAGAACTGCCAGCCATTTCTGCTTGAGGCCGTTTTCCAACGCATACATTGGGCCGCCGAGCATAGTGCCATCTGAAGTTTTAACCCTATATTTAACAGAAAGAAGTGCCTCTGAATACTTTGTAGCTATACCGAATACGCCTGTCATCCATGTCCAGAGTACTGCACCAGGACCGCCAAGTGCAACAGCAGTTGCAACACCTACGATATTACCGGTACCTATAGTAGCAGCAAGAGCAGTGGTCAATGCGCCGAACTGGCTTACGTCGCCCTCTCCTGAATTATCCTTGCTGACTGACAGCTTTATTGCCTTACCGATAAACCTCTGAATAAAGCCCAATCGGAAAGTTAGAAAAAGGTGTGTGCCGAATAAAAGGACCAACATTACCGGACCCCAAAGATAACCATCAATCAAAACTACAAAATTATGAAACGCCTCCATAGTATACCTCCTTAGTAAAATAAAATTTGAATAAAATTGCACGGAACTTGTTACGCATAAGGACTACCGCTGTCTACCAGCTGTAAAGCACTTTCAGACGCTACCACCGCCTTTATTCATTAGTATATATCCCAGGCACAGCTATTTGCTTTATCAAAACAACAAATTTAGCATTGCCATACAGGACAATTGTTACTCCGAGGAATCCTATGAATTTTAGTTGAAGCCTTTATGTAAGTATATCTACGAACCTTCTTAATATGCTTTTTCGAGATGAAATAATATGAATCAGCGTTAATATTTATGACAAGCCACTTTGTCTTTATTATAGCAATTACTGAAAAATTCATCAATTAGTTTTACTTGTTATTTTTCTATCAAATTCTACATAAAACGACTTGTTAAGGCAAGAAAAACTGCATATTTAGCTATCATAGTATTCAAAATCAGATAAATTCTGACATATATAAGTGTCTATCTCAGATATAACATAAACTTTATAACATAAAAAAACCGCTTCTATAAAGACTAAAATCAGAGAGGTGATAAAAATGAAAAGAAAACTAGCTGTATTTTTTGTTGTGCTGTGCTTTACATTCTCAATAATTCAAACCTTCGCGCAGGACACGACATATACCGTAAGATATGGCGACACTATGTGGAAAATTGCAGCTAAATATCAAGTGGGGATAAGTGAAATCATCGCGAAGAATCCACAGGTAAAAAATCCGGCGCTCATTTACCCTGGTCAAAAACTAACAATACCTAACATAAACGATGTTAAAGCATGGGAAAATGAGGTAGTCCGGCTTACAAACATTGAAAGATCAAAGAGGGGCTTGCAAACCCTGACAACCAACTGGCAGCTTTCCAGAGTTGCGAGATATAAATCCCAAGATATGATCAACAAAAACTATTTTGACCATCAATCTCCGACATACGGTTCACCTTTTAACATGATGGAATCCTTCGGGTTAAGGTTTTCTGCAGCTGCCGAAAACATAGCAATGGGTCAGCAGTCACCCCAGGAAGTAATGAACGCATGGATGAATTCTCCAGGCCACAGAAGCAATATTCTAAGTCCCGCATATACACAAATCGGAGTAGGACTTGCAAAGGACAAATATGGGAGATGCTATTGGACGCAGCATTTCATGAAACCGGCAATGTGATAAAAAAGCGGCATTCCTGCCGCTTTTTTATTTGCTTACACAATTTCTGCCTTTGGACTTTGCCCGGTAAAGGGCATGATCAGCTGCAACCGCCACTTCATCTGCGGTTCTATACTTCTCACTTCTTTCCGCCACACCAATACTTATCGTTACAAAAAGCTTCTTATGACCACCAGGTTTTGATGTGGTCTCTTTCGGCTTTTCCTTCGGCCTGTTCCTGCCTCTTTTTACAAATCCCCTATTTGCAATGTGTTCTCTCAATTCCTCAAGATATGGAATTGCTTCATTTACGTCCTTAGCCGGAAACAATATTGTAAACTCTTCGCCTCCGTATCTGAATGCCTTTCCCCCGCCTTCCACTCTCTTTATGCAGGAAGCTACAAGACGCAGCACTTCGTCACCTACGTCATGTCCGTGAGTATCGTTGAATTTTTTGAAATGATCTATATCCAACATTGCAATTGCATATTGCCCTCCCAGCTTAAGCATTTCCTCCTTCAGCGCACGCCGGGAAGGCAGCCCCGTGAGTTCATCCAAGTAAGCCATCGCATGTGACGCATGAAGCACAATGATTAGCATCAGCAACCCTGCTGCTGCAAAGAAAACCGGGACTGCATACGCATCATTTCTAAGAACAAGAGCACTGAAGGACAGAATTGTTATGCCCATAAAAGGACTATCATTGTTTTTCCCTGTCACAGACTGCCTTAGCACAAAATAGGATATTGCTGAAATAAAAAGCAAAACAGACAGCTGCGGGAACCCAGGCAACAGTTTGTTCTTCATAGGAAACACCCTCAGGTTCAAAAGCTGCAGAAGATCTGTATCGTTATACCAAATAATCCATGAGGCAATCAACATTTCGGAAATTATAAATATGAAGCGTATTCTCCCCCATAATGAGATTATCCCTCTTTCCTTCAACATTGAAAAAACAATTATATTAAGCGGAACAAAAATGGATACTGCGGTTAGTACAACATTGTTGTAGAATACCTTTTCTATGCCCGCAGGAGGATTGCTTGAAACAGCGATTTGCCCGATTATTAGGGTTAAAGCTGTGAAAAAAACTCTGCTTCGGTTATACCACCATCCGAAAAAAAGGGTTAAGCCAAAAAAAGCATAGGCTACATATGGAACGGCCAATTTCACCGACCCGGGAAAAGTGCCTGCATTTCTACAAATAGCATATGGGATAACCAGCAATATACAATTTATGACAAGAGAAATAAAAGCTTTTACCGTTTTATTCACCTTAATATACCCTTTCCTGCCATATTTCGAACAATATTGATAAACAAGCTTACCTAACAATATAATACCACATTAAAAATGAAAAGAACCAGTGCTGTGATTTTAAGAAACAACACACCGGTTCTTTTCATTATATTTTCGTTATATTTCGAGTAAATATCCCAAACCCAGTTCTCTATTTTTATTAATAAGGTATTCTTCTATCATTAATGAGCTTTCCATTGAAAGCACAGCTTTTGATATCTCCTTGGCAGTACCCGTGTCAACCGAATTAATTATCTTTTTTATCTTTAATACTGACGACGGGCTCATGCTGAACTCATCAAGCCCAAGCCCCAACAGTAGTAATGCAGCTGCCGGATTGCCGGCAAACTCGCCGCACATTCCTACAGGCTTCCCCTTTTCATGCCCCGCTTTTATAACAGTATTAATCAGCCGGATTACTGAAGGATCAAAGTTATTATATAAATAGCTTACCTTTTCGTTTGTCCTGTCTACAGCCAATGTATACTGGGTCAAATCATTAGTACCTATGCTGAAGAAATCCGCCTCTTCCGCAAGTATGTCTGCAATTACTGCAGCAGATGGTATTTCTATCATCACTCCCGTTTCAATATTCTTATCAAAGCTTATGTTTTCGTTCATAAGCTGCTGTTTTACTTCATCCAATACCTTGTTGGCCCTTCTCAGTTCACCTATTGTGGCTATCATCGGATACATTATCTTGATTTTACCATATGTACTGGCCCTTAGTATTGCCCTTAGCTGCACACTAAACAACTCAGTTTTTTCGAAACACATTCTTATAGCTCTGAATCCAAGGAACGGGTTTGCCTCTTTAGGCAGCTTCAAATATTCAATTTCTTTATCGCCGCCGATATCAACGGTTCTAATTATCACAGGCCTCCCCGACATGTCTTCAGCCACTTTTCTGTAGATGCCAAATTGTTCTTCTTCACCAGGCATTGCAGTCCTGTCCATGAACAAAAACTCGGTCCTGAAGAGCCCTATCCCCCCGGCACCTGCTTCTAAAGCCTTCTTTATACCTGCTGTCCCTTCGATATTACACTCAAGCCTTACTTTATACCCGTCCTTGGTGACGGCAGGAAGTTCTTTAATACTTGCCAATTCTTCTTCAAGCTTAAGTTTATTGAGAATCTTCTCTTTCAACTGCTTTAGCTTATACTCGTCCAATTCCAGCTCAACAGTTCCCTTTGTACCGTCCACAGCTATTATCTGTCCTTCCTTAACAAGAACAGAAATATCCTGTACGCCCATAACCGCCGGGATTCCCCCATTACGTGCCAATATTGCTGTATGCGAAGTAGCTCCTCCTGTTTCAGAAGCTATGCCTTTTATAAACCTTGTATCTGCCGCTGCTATTTGCGAAGGCGTTATTTCTTTGCCTACCAGTATCACTTCTTCATTTATTGAGGAAATATCCCTTACTGCAATTCCGGACAAGTTTTTCAAGACTCTTGAACCTATATCCCTAATATCATTTATCCTTTCTTTAATATACGGATCTTCTATGCTGTTGAATATTTCCGCCTGTTCGTCAATTACAAGGGAAAATGCATATTCCGGCCTTATCTTTAGTCCGGCAATCTTATCCCTCGTTTGCTCAACAAGCACCGGATCATCCAGCATTAACATATGGGCCTCTATTATTTCTGCTTTTGCTTTTTCCCCGCGCTTTAGAGCATTCTGATAGATTATGTTCAACTGATTCCTGGACGACTCAAGTGCCCTTGAAAGCCTCTCGGCCTCTTCTTGAATCTGCTCTTCTGAAATAGGCCCCTTATCTATGGTAATTTCAGGCTCCGTTATAACATGTGCTTTTCCAATTCCAATACCCGGAGATACAGCCAAACCCTTTTTCATGATACATCTCCTCCAAAATTGACTTATGCCGGATTTTACCATCAGGCTTTCACATTAAGCTCCATTATCACATCAGTGCCGCTTCCAAGATTTTTCTTAAGTTCAATTTTTAAATCGTCTCCGTTTGTAATTACAATAGGGATTGTAATCGCTTTACCTTCTCCCGTAATATATTCCCTGTCGAAGCTAATAAGCTTGTCTCCCCTTTTTACTACATCCCCCGAGTTTATATGGCTTGTGAAACCCTGCCCCTTCAGTTCAACCGTATCAATGCCAATATGTATCAATACTTCAGCTCCATTTTGGGATTCTATTGCCACCGCATGAAGAGTTTTAGGCACCAGCAGTACTTTACCGTCACAGGGAGAGAGTATTGTATCACTCTCCGGTTCGATTGCAACCCCATCCCCCATCATTTTAGCAGAAAACATGTCATCCTGAACTTCGGTTATATCAATTACTTTTCCGGCTACCGGCCTATACAGTATAATTGCATCATCTTTTTTCTTAAAAAAATTGAACATTTCATTACTCCTTATCCAACAATTCCTTTATTGATATCATTGCATCCGTCTCATCATCACCTTCAACTACAACTGTAATTTCATCCCCTTTTGAAATGCCCAGAGACATGATACCTATTATACTCTTACCTGGCGCCTGTGCACCGTCCTTTTCGATTTTGACATCACTTTTTATTTTCTTGCACAGCTGGACAAATTCAGCCGCCGGTCTTGCATGAAGGCCATCCTTACCTTTTACTATAATAGTTTCCCTTTGCAACTGCAACCCTCCTATTCTTTCATAGCCATTCTTCTATAAGTATGTCTGATGCCCCGTATAGCAATCGAGTAAGCCATTACGTTCTCAGGTACCGCTACCCCCGTATAACCCGCGTCCCCGATATGATGTATGTCAGCTCCGGCCATTTTACAATTCAGTGCAATAGCTTTTATCGTAGCAATATCTGCACCCTCCTGTGAAGTACCAATTGCAGTCATCAGCATTGCTCCTTTCCGGTGTGCCAAATCTGCTATTTTCTTAACATGCTCGACAGTTATGCCCGGAATTGTTCCCGGCGCAGGCATCAATATTATATCTGCGCCTGCATCTATAAAGCTCTCCACGTCCTTCTCCGACATGATGTTTTCTCCCATTTCCGAGCCTATGCCTGCCCCATGCATCTTTCCGGCCACCAGTGCAATACCATCCGCCAACTCATTCCTTATATCCTTTATAGCTTTTAGGATACTGCTGTTTGATACCCCTGTCTTCGGATTTCCGGTCAATACTATAAAGGCAGCTCCCTGCTCATATGCAAGCCTTGCATTTTCCCTGGTTGCCAGCCTGCCCTTTCCTATTGATACCCTTTCACCATTCACATTAATATCCGGATCAACAGGCTCAAGATTTATGCCTATCGGGCGCCCGGTGATTCTTTTCAGCTTTTGAATTATTGTCTCTCCTACTTCAGGCTTTACCCCAAACACGGAAGGTTCTCTTACATCATATAGGTTCAGGATAATCAAATCGGCGCCAAAGGCCGCAACAAGTTCTGCATTTGTTACATCATAAAGCAAAGGCGTTACAGGACACACAACCTCACAAGCTACAGCCCTGCCTTCGGATGCCTTGATACTCTCTATGAGCTCCTTTCCATTCAATTTGACCAATTGTGCAGGTCTTAAATCAATCAGCCTATCACTCAATTTGCTCACCCCCTGATTTTTTCAAAAAAGCAGCACATTCTTCGTCCACAACTACTGTAACATCCTGGTGCATCTGCAATATTGACGCCGGTATTTCCGGTGTTATCCCTCCATAAAGAGCCTTCCCCAATGCTTCCGCTTTACTGCTCCCGTTTGCAAGCATGAGTATCTTCCGGGCATGCATTATTGTCTTTATTCCCATGCTTATTGCATATTTGGGGACATCATTTATATTATCAAAAAACCGCGCATTGGCAAGAATAGTTTCTTCATCAAGCTTTACCTTATGAGTAGTTGCTTCGAACTTGACGTCAGGCTCATTAAACCCTATATGCCCGTTATTTCCTATCCCCAGGACCTGTAGATCTATTCCACCCTTAGAGCTGATGGTTCCTTCATAATTTACGCATTCCTTCTCAATATCTGAAACCATACCATCCGGTATGTATATATTTTCCTTCCTAATGTTGATATGGTTGAAAAGGTTGTCATACATGTAACGGTGATAACTGTTAATATTATCTGTTGCTAATCCTATGTATTCATCAAGGTTGAAGGTTGTTATTTCCGAAAAATCCAACCCCTCCTCCCTATGCATCCGTATAAGCTCCCTATACATCAGCAAAGGTGTACTGCCGGTTGCAAGACCAATAACGCTGTTTGGCTTTACAAATACTTGTCCGGCCACTATATTGGCAGCCCTTTTGCTCATTTCTTCATAATCCCTGGATACTACTATTCTCATGGCACAACCTCTCGTAAACTTTCTTACCCTTAACGTATGTGCTGCATACGTTAAAATTCTTATCGAACAAGGTCAAATTGGCATCTTTGCCAATATCAATGCTTCCTTTTTTATCATATACTTTCAAAATCCTCGCAGGGTTTTCCGTAATGGTCTTTATCGCTTCAAGCAAGTCTGCCCCGGTGTTATTGATAAAATTCTTCAAAGCTTTATCTAAAGTAAGCACGCTTCCTGCCAGATTCCCCGCCGATAGTCTTGCTTCGCCGCCTTTAACCAATACCTTCTGTCCGCCCAGGTCATATTCCCCATCCTCCAGAAGGCACGCTCTCATTGCGTCTGTTATCAGCACTATCCTGTCTATGCCCTTAACCTTAAGGAGTATTCTCTGAACTGCCGGATTTACATGTATGTTATCGGCAATAAGCTCACAATTTACCGGGCTGTCCATTGCAGCCCCCACAACGCCCGGCTCTCTATGGTGAAGAGGAGTCATCGCATTAAAAGTATGTGTACAGTGGCTGGCACCCTTCAGAACTGCATTTACTGCCTCATCATAGGTTGCGTTTGTATGTCCGATGGATACTACTATACCGTGCTTTACACAGTTTTCGATAAATTCGTCTGACCCCTCCTGTTCCGGCGCTATAGTCACTATTTTTATCACATCCGAAAAATCTTTTATATGGTTGAAATCCGGTTTTAATATATATCTGCCGTCTTGAGCACCTTTGTATTCATCGCTTATAAAAGGGCCCTCCAAATGACATCCCAAAACCTCAGCTCCTGGTTCGCTATCAATGAGCTTTCTGATTCTGGTTATTGTTTTCTCGATTATTGGAAGCTCCATTGTCATGGTAGTAGGCAAAAAAGATGTAACCCCGGTAGACGTAATGTTTTTGCTAATGGCGTATATGCTGCCCTCATCGCCATCCATGGTATCATTCCCCAGGCAGCCATGGATATGTATATCAATAAAACCCGGTGACAGATAATTGTTATTTCCGTCTATAATTTCTTCAAATACGGATTTGTCCAGTTCATGATCCCTTGTAATTCTTTCAATTTTCTTGTCAAATACAAGGGTATAACCCTTAAGTACCCTGTTATTCGCTATAATATCGGCATTTGTTATTGCTTTCATCTAATCACCCTCTACCGCCTTTTGAGCTTTGTGCTCATTCTTTCTGGCCAGTTCTTCCGCTTTCTCAGCATCAATGCCGTTTATCAGCATTGTGATCGCAACTTTTGCGTTCCCTCCTGCCTTTTCAAGCGCTTCAACGGCTGCTTCTTTCCTGCAGCTTGCCGCATACATTATTATCTCAATTATACGCTTTTTTAGCTTCAGGTTTATCGGCTTTACATTTACCATAAGGTTTCCGTATGTCTTGCCCAATTTTATCATGGTGCAGGAGGAAAGCATATTCAGTATCATCTTTTGCGCTGTTCCTGCCTTAAGACGTGTAGACCCTTCAATAACCTCCGGGCCTACGTCTGCAACTATGTTTACATCTGCAAACCCATTAAGCTTTCCTATATTTGAACAGCTTATCCCTATCGTCTTGCATCCGATAGATGAACCAAATTTAAGCCCTGACAGCACATATGGGGTATTGCCGCTGGCACTAATCCCAACTATAACATCACCGCTGTTGAGGTTCCTGGCCCTTAAATCCTTTACTGCCAATTCTTCATCGTCCTCTGTTTCTTCTTTCCAGCCGTAAACAGCCTCTACTCCTCCGGATATTATGCCTATTATCATATTGTCATCCACACCGAAGGTGGGCGGACATTCCGAAGCATCAACTACAGCAAGTTTGCCGCTTGTACCGCTTCCTATATATATTACTCTTCCGCCCTTTGACAATGCACATGCCATTATGTCTACTGCTGCTGCAACTGCCTCAAGGCAACCCTCAACTGCCTCTGCAACCTTTTTATCCTCGCTGTTGAACTTTCTAACCATTTCAAGAGTTGATACCTTATCTATATTCACAGTATCCGGATTAATCCGCACTGCAGCCCCCCCCTTGTTTTAAAAACAAGGCGGCATAAGCCGCCCTGTTTCAGAGTACACTACATTTTTATTGATTTCTTCATTTCATCGGCAATCAATTCTGCTCTTGTACCTACTATTACCTGAACGCTGTTGGCTTTTTTCAGTATGCCCTTTACTCCCATTGATTTCAGTGCTTTTTCATCAATTGCGTTGGCATCCTTTACTGTCATTCTAAGCCTTGTAATACATGCATCCAATGTATCAATATTTGATTTGCCGCCAAGCTTTTCCACCAATTTTACAGAAAAGTCGCTTATGCTGGTGTTGCTCAGTACGTCGTCTTCCATTTCCTCATCTATTCTTCCAGGTGTAGGAATATCAAGTGCTTTTATAACCCAAACAAATATGAAGTAGTAAATAACACCGAATACTAAACCTGCGGGTATTATCATTATCGGTTTTGTTGCAAGACCCCAGTTGAGGAAATAGTCAATTGCACCGGCTGAGAAGGTGAAACCGTGTAATACGCCTAGTGAATAAGTTACTGCAAGAGCTAACCCTGTAAGTATTGCATGCAGTACATAAAGAATGGGAGCAAGGAACATGAACATGAATTCTATCGGTTCAGTAATACCTGTCAGGAAAGCTGTAAATGCAACTGAGAACAATGCGCCTCCAACAGCTTTTCTGTTTTCCGGTTTTGCAGTCCTATACATTGCAAATGCAACTGCAGGCAGGGCAAACATGAATATGAGATAGAAGCCTGCCATGAAAGTGCCCGCTGTTGGATCCCCATGGAAGAACCTGTTCAAATCCCCTGTCCAGACCTTGCCGGCTGCGTCTGTATAATTTCCGAATATAAACCATATGAAGGTGTTCAAAACATGGTGCAGCCCCACAGGTATAAGCAGCCTGTTGAGGAATCCGTATACAAATACCCCGACTGCTCCTGCCCCGATTATCCATTGACCTATTGCACTTATACCATTCTGTATCGGTCCCCAAATCAGTCCGAATAAGCCTGCCAGAACCATCATTGCTGCGGCAGTTACTATAGGTACAAACCTTCTGCCTCCGAAGAATCCTAAGAATTCAGGCAGCTTGATATTATAGTATTTATTATAAAGACTTCCTGCAACGACACCAGTGATAATACCTGCCAGAACACTCATGTTCAGATCCGGGTTGATTGCGTTTAAGCCATTGACCAGCACCAGATAGCCTACTGCGCCGGACAAGCCCGCTGCTCCGGCGTTGTCATGGGAAAAGCCGACTGCAATACCTATTGCAAAGATAAGGGCCAGATTGTCAAAGACAGCCCCGCCTGCCTTAGCCATGAAAGGAATGTTGAAAACATCCGGCTGTCCCAGCCTCAGCAGGAGACCGGCTGCAGGCAATACTGCAACTGGCAGCATCATGGCTTTTCCTAGTTTTTGTAGCTTGCTAAACTCAAGTTTCATATAAAGCTAACCCCCTTTTTTTATCTTAACAATTGCATTTTTTGCAACTGTTAGCGCCTTAGTACCACCTCGAATTTATACTTGTCCCCCCTATAAACTGCTTTTGTGAGTTCCATCGGCTTATCGCCCTCCAGATAGGTCTTTCTTGAGAGCATCAACGCTATGGATTTTTCAGGCACTTTCAAGATTTCACTTTCGTATTCATCGAGTATTACTGCTTCAATGGTCTGATGGGCATAATCCATCTTTAGGCCATATTCGCTGAGCAGAATATCATATAGTGATTTGTTGTCAAGTTTTTCTATTGTCAAGTCTTCGCAAAGACTGACCGGCAAATATGCCGTTTCAATTGCATAGGGTTCTCCCGCCACCAGCCTTAGCCTTTTTATTTCAAATATCTTTTCATCCTCCGGAAGGTTCAGTATCTTTTGTATTTTCCTGGTTGCATCTTTCTTATGAAAGGAGATTATTCTTGTGTCAACCTGAAGTCCCTTTGCCTTCATATCCTCAGTAAAGCTAAGAAGTCTTGTAAGCTGGTACCCTTCTTTTGGTTTTGCCACAAAAGTGCCCTTGCCCTGCTCCCTATACAATAAACCCTCGTTAACAAGGTTTGTAATTGCTTTGTTTACCGTCATCCTGCTTACTTCATGGTATTCACAAAGCTCCCTCTCAGGCGGGATAGGGTCACCAGGCTTGAGTTCCTCATTCTCAATTAGTTCACATATAAGATCCTTTAACTGATAATAAAGCGGTATTGGCGAATTCTTATTTACTTTTTTCATATTTCCTCCCGAACATGTTAATACATATGTACATGTTATTATGTTGTCATGTTGTATATACCAATTTTCATATTTATAATAACATTAACTTTTATACTTTTCAAGGAAAAAATTAAAAAGCCGGTAAAATATACCGGCTTTTTAATGAAGTGCAGCCATATTCATATAATAATCATAAACCTCTTGGAAGGTAAAACCCAGCAGCTTCCCGAGATTCACAAACCTTGCAAACAACCTGATATAATTATTGATTGAATCCACGTAATTGCATCTAAAGGTGGCATCCTTCAAGTCATTAATATCGCTGTATATGAGACTAAATACTTTGATTATATTCTCTTCTACAGGTACTGAGTTAATTGCATCAAGGTTTATTATATTGAACTCATGCAAGTTGCCAATGGACAATAGGAATTTCATTGCGTCGATAAACCTGAACATCAGCTTTTCCTTTGGAATATCCTCTTTAACATGGGTATACTTATAGCATTTTGTTAGGTTGGCTATCTCCCCTACCTTGACCTGTAAGGCCAAAAACCTCAAATCAAATATATTTTCCTTCCCCAGCACATCCTCATCAATCTCAGAGCTGCTTCTGATATTGCTTTCCATAATTGCCTGTATTTTAAAAAGCTGGTTTAAATCCAAAATATCATCTCCTTATTATATGCTACTATTATTACCTGGTGCTAATATATAGTATACAATATTCCGGATTCTAAGTAAATATAATGTTATATTTCTTTATTTTCAATAAGGCTCGTATAATATTCCACAAGCTTGGGATATTCTCTTATAGCTTGCTTTCCATCCTCATTAATATCATATACGCCCTTGGAAACCTTATCAAACCAACCATAATGGTTGTTGTGGACAATAGCATAGGTTTTTTTCTCATCCGTTCCAAGCTCTTTCAATTTCATTGCATTCATAGGGCCATACTTTTCGAGGCAGCAGGCTATATGTATTGCCATTTCCATGTATGCAGTTACAATCTTCTTTCTTGTACTTCCTCCCTTGTTAAAATCCCCGTGCCGCCCGTCGAATTCCTTCAACAGACTGCTTTTCTTCTTTGCACTTCTACTCTTACTGTTCTTTACATCGAAGGGAGCCGGGTCAAAAACAACCTCAGCAAATGACCAGCCTTCCTTTATTGAAACAAGCATAAGTCCCAAGCCCAGCCTTTTCAAAAGGTAGCAGACGTTTTTCCACCTTTTCGAGAAAAGGTCTTTGCCCGGCTTAGGAACCGCAACATATACATTGTCAGTCATCCTTTGCCTTAGAGCTGCTTGCAGAATTACCTCGAGGTTCAGGCTTTTCTTCATTTCGATGACTACCAGCTCTTCGCCCTTTACAGCTGCTACATCACAATGGCCGACTTCACCCCGTACAGTGTAGCCTTGTTCATTCAGCAACTCCAGCACCGGTTTGTAGAGATCCTCTTCGAGAAAGTCCTTTTTGTTTACTTTACTCATATTATCCACCATTCACACAAATTATATATATTACAACATTATTTTATAATATTAACAGAGCTTGTGGCAACTTCAACCCGCCTCAAGCTCTTCTACATACTCTTTATAAGATTAGTAGCCACTACATGGCTATCATTAAAGGCACCAAAACCGGCACAAGCAGCGACAGCACCACTCCTGTAATAAATGAGACTATTGCCGTTTTTCCATCCGTTGCCCTTGATATAACCGGAAGTGAAGTGTCCATTGCAGTGGCCCCTGCCGGTGCAATGCTCTCCAGCTTGCCTATATATTTGGCTATATAGGGTATTGCCATAAGAGCGAAAATTTCCCTGCAGACATTGGTAATAAAAGCAACAGCCCCTATCTCAGGGCTGTACTTGGAAAGTATGATTGCGGAAAGGCTATACCAGCCAAGCCCTGCTCCGATAGCACCGGATTCATTAACCGGCAGCCCTAATGTAAAGCCCCCTGCAATACTTCCTATTATACTGCCCAATGCAACCATTACAGGCACAAGAAGTATTCTGAGACCGCTCTCCTTGATCTGCTTTATTATATCCTTGTTCCTGCCTATATCAATCCCTACAAGGAACAGAAGTGCACAAAGCCCCAAATCAATCGTTATGCCTATATATTTTATCAAGAAATCCGGATAAGCAAACAACCCGGACAGTATACCCACTACTACGGCTGAGATAATTGCCAAATTCATATCATTCACTACCCCTATCGTCTTTTACTATGAACCCTGATACAAGCCTAACAAAAAGCACACTGAAGGCTATGGAAAACAACGCAAGGACAACCGCTTGAAAACCAAGCCGGTAAAACCCCTTGATAACAACATCATTTACTCCGATGTTGACGCCCATTATAAAAAGCAATACCAGAAGGCTCCCAAACTGCAGCTTTGATAGCTTGCCGATGAAGGCCCCGGATAGTTTTCCGCTACTTCCAAGCAGCGCGCCAATTAGGATTATGAATATGTACAGAAGTATCCTCACCCTGCCACCCCCTTGAAATTCTACTTATCCATTTCTGCATTACGTAAACATTATACAGGAATCCGGCAGGTTAAGTCAAACACTAAGCTGTAGCAGATAGCGTCAATTTACTGTAGGGAAAAAAAGAATAGACCACATCCTGGAATTGAGGAAATACTATCATCCCGGTCACGCCCTTGACAACACGCATCTCCCATATGGTTTGTCAGCCCTGC
>JBLNDG010000119.1:0-44435 GCA_050261415.1 Caulobacteraceae bacterium
CCTCGCTTTCTTGACACTCCGGGCATACATCTTCCCATTGTCCGTTCCGTTTTTGGCTTTTCCAACCATTGTCCTTCTTGTACTGTACCGCATCGTAGAAGTCAAAGAACGATTCCGGCGCTTCTTCTCCGCATATGTCACATATAAGAGTATAAATGCCGCTGAATTTATCTATTGACATCCTTCCTCACCCTCGCTTTCCTTCAACAATGTCTCGGCTTCATTCAGCTTCTTTTCCAATGAGCCAACTAATCTGCCATAGAATACGCCATTGTCAAAACAATCTCTGAGTTCTTCGGTTAACTGTTCCAACATTGCCCTGTATGTCAGTGCGGTTTGAGCAATTGCTATCCGCCTTAAATCGACCGAACATTGTCCCATGTCTCCCAAACTCTTTAAAAAACTGCAGTCAGCACAATTTATTTTTAAACACTTAGCCGCATCCTCCAATTGACGTTTTGTCAACATTTATCCTCACCCTCCTATCAATCCCATACCTGCCCTTCAAAACTCTGCCCTGCCTTAAGTTTGTGTTTCCTAGCCTTACCTTGATAACTGAGCATCTCATGATACCGTATATCTGCCATTGCCTCATTGTATTCTGCCCAGTATTTATGCCAACGTTGGATTATACGCTTTATCATTTCAATCCCTCACTTTCCACACGTATTGCTGTGCATAACGTTTTTGTAGCCGTTTTTATTTCATCTATGATATTTTGTATACCCTCAATTTCTGATGTCTGTATTTGCCTTTTAAACACGTTAGAAACGGCTTGCTCTAAATTTGAATAATAACCGATTGTGTTCCATCTTGTTTGACCTGCGTTCTTGCCTTCTTTGACTATTTTCTTTTCTTCCAGCATAATATTTAAAGGTTCGCTTGTCAGTCTGTATTGCTCATTTAGATAAATTATCATTTCAAACCTTCCTCTCTACTTTCAATTCCAGTCTCGGAAACTTTGCAAAAAACAGCTTATGCGTGCGTTTCCATTCTTCACTTTCAAACCCTTTGGTGTCCACTATTTCATATGTCCCATCCAGATGAAACACGATAAAGTCAGCTCTGTATGTTATAGGCCGTATGTCGCCTAATCCTTCTTGAAGTATAAACACCGGCTGCCGGCAGAATCCTTTTATCACTCCAGCCTTAAGCTGTAGCTTCAAGTCACTGTAGTAATCTGCCTCTAGGGTGCTGTCGAAGTTTATTCCGTCTACCTTCACCCTGTTGTTGTGGTATTTTGGCTTTTTCTGTGGCTCTGGCTGTGTCTGTTTCTTGTTTGTGCGTTTTAGATAGTCTTGGTATTCATCCTCTGTCCAGTTCATTTTTTATACCCCCTCTGTAACGTCCAAAATTGCCCCTAGCTTGTATAGGTAATATAAACACATTACCCTGCCCTATAAAATGTGTTCTACCTACCAAATTTTGCGAATCTGATATATTATCAGCGGTCTTGTTCATTGGCTGCCAGAATCACCTCACAATATTTTCATTTGCTCCTATCCTGATATTGGCCGTCTTGAAGTTTTCGTAGTTTGCCTCAAACCCTATAAAATCCCTGCCTTGATTCTTTGCCGCCTCAGCTGTCGTTCCACTTCCCATAAATGGGTCAAGGACTGTTTTACAGTCATGGAACATTTTTAAGACAGTTTCATAGACGTAAACAGGGTCTTGGTCTTTATGAATCTTGTCCTTTTGCTTTATGGAGTAACAGCCTATTACGTCGGCCCAAATGTATTTATTTATTTTATAATCCGGTCGCATCTGATAACAGAATATCGGGTTGTATCTGTAAGCACACACCATTACACCTTTATACCAAACCATTGTTCTTTTTGGCGGGAATTTATTTACTATATCTGTAAGCCTTGTTGCAGATTGGATAATGCAAAGGACGTTCTTTGTTACCCTTGCCGCCTCTCCCATAAAACAGCTGTAAAATTCCCAATAATCCTTATCTGAAATTATGTCTTCGTCTTTGAATGGTGGACTGGTTAGCGTTATATCAACTGAATCATTGCCAAGTTGTTTTAATCCTTCCATGCAGTCCATATGGTAAAGTCTGTTTAATTCAAGCATATCTATCACCTCACTAAAATAAAATCACTACCAGCGTCACCAGGCACACTACCGCCCACACAAAACCTTTGTCGCTGAATGTTATACGCCCTTTGGTGTCAAGGTAGATTAGTGTTGCCACTATAACCATTGTCAGGAATACTGTTATACTGCCTAATGCGTGTATCATTTGACATCACCCCTTGCCTTTGTCACAAGCTTCCGCATATACGACTTGCTGTAACAATATTTCTTCGCAAGTATTTCTATTGTGTCGCTGTAATTGTTGATGCTTTTTGTCCTTGTATAGTCTTTCAATAGGTTTTGTAGATTCATTTCAACCCCTCCGGGAATCCTTGTATCGGAAATTTCTCATATAGCGGACGCTTGACGAATACTGGAACTCCTGTTTCCCTGCATTGGTTTATGATTGACTGCACCCATTCAGCCTTTGGTGGTACTGCGCTGGGGCCGGTCTGCTGGCCAATTATAATCCAGTCGGCGTTAATCGTATCCAAAAAGCATATCTCACTTTTTAGAGGCTCAAGACTCAAGAATGTATTACATCCCTTTATACTGCCAAGTTGATAATTTGCCTTGTTTGCCATTGCGTCGTCTGTTCCCGTTGCGCCACACCATACATTTTCCCACCCGAATTGCATCCAATTTTCATAGATTTGTGGCCTTTTTGTTAGAAATATGTAGTTGTGCTGCGGATTTTTCTTCATTGCTTTGAACGTTTCGGCTGTCCATGCATAATTCCAGTCGGCTATATCGCTCATACTGTCCATGAATATGTTCTGCGACTTTTTACTGTTCAGTTTTTTTAAACGCTCGGGAAAGAACTGCGGTTCATTGAAGTTCTCAACCCAACCGAAGCGGTCATTCATACGGCGAGCATAGCAGTATGGGCATCCAAAAGTACATCCCACCACAGGGTTTAATGTGCTGTCACACCATTCAATTCCATCTTTGCCTTGTTTATTCATCTTTTTTTACCTCCCTCACATTTTTGTACAGGCTATTGTAAAATTCGTCGTCATAGTCTCTCTGGTCAAAATTGCCTGTGTTTATGGGTTTGGCTTTCCCTGGTGGCTTGTTTGAAGAATCGCTTTTCTCCCAAGTCCTTACTGCTGCCTTCCAGTCCTTCATTTTGTTTTTTCCTACCATCCAACCTTTAGAGGAATAAAAGTCATGCCATTTTTCGGGGTCAACCTTGTTGTTTCTTTCAAGACAATATGCTTTAACTTCTTCGAGAGTCGGAGGAATGAAGTGCGTATATATATCTTTTAAATTCTTATCTTTATTATCTTTATTATCTTTCTTATTATTGTTCGGACTGCGTTCTTTCTCCGTTCTTTCTCCGTTCTTTCTCCGTTCTAAGTTATCCTCATTGAATCGCTCAAACCCTTGATATTGTTCATAGTTTAAGACCGTGAATAGTGTTCCTAGAGTTGTACTCTGTATTGTGACTCTTTTTTCCTCTATGAGCTCGTCAACATGTTTTTTTATTTGAGACAGGGACGGTCTTTTTACAGCATTGTTTTCTATGTATTCCAAGTCCTCTTGAAGGTTCCTGAATGACCGCAAGAACTGCCCTCGGCTTACATGTATATCTCCTATGTCGACGCCAGTCTCAGAATAAACGGCGTTACCATAGATAAAGAAAAACAGACGGAACTTTAAAGGATGTTTCCATATTCGGTTTCCAAAGATCGCCCTGTCAGTTTGAAATACTCCGTCTGGCATACACTCGCCCGCCTTTAAAATGGTAATTGGTCCTTGACAATGCCTTTTAAAAGTTCCCTGAGTTCATAGGTGCTGCGGTTTTCAAAAATAAACTTTATAAGGTTGTCCGTGGTTGTTTTGTCTAAAACAATAAGATGTTCAGCAGGTTGTATTAAAAGATTTTTATAGTGTTCGCACGCATGACAGTCGTAATTGCCGTTTTCATCCTTGCCAGTGCATTTATCAGTATTTTCAATACAACCCATTTCGCAGCACCAACGATAATACGGCTTATCAAACTCCCTGATACTTAAATGCCCATAACTGTTAATCGAAAACTGCGTATTTTCATGTCTTATATCTTGTTTTTGGCTCATTTCGCCTTCTTTACGGCGTATTATTTCTAATGACATATTCTCAACCCCTCTTTCTATCAATCAAATTTAATTCCTTTGCTTCCCTTTCCCCCATGCCCCACAGCATCCTTGATGACTCATGTATTAATTGCATCTGACGGTATCTTTGATAACACCATTCCTTCAAGTCAGTTTTCTTTATGCCCTTTTCAGTGGCGATTATTTCAACATTGCTTGCTATATCACTCCACCGTTGAGCATAAGCCCAGGATAACTTCATTACTTCAAATGCTTCTGCGTAATTTTCAGGCTTCAGGTCCATATATCGCTTAGCCAATGCCCTGTATTGTCTGCTGTCCTCTGGATAGATTGATTCATATATGCTGCGTTCCACTTAACCACCTCACAAGTAACTTTTACCGAATAACCGCCTGAATTCTTCTCTGCTGTTTGTTTGTTCAAACTTCGCTTGAAACTCCTTCTTCAACTCCAAGTCCCGTCCTTGCAATGGATGTGTCTGTATATCATGGTGGCAGGTATGACAAAGCCGTACTTGCAAACCATACTTGATAGACAGTTGCCGCCTGCCCGTGCCCTCAAATACCTCATGGAGGGAGGCAAAGTTTTTCCCACAATACCGGCATATATCGTCTGCTGTTGGCTTTGGATTGTTCCGGGCGCAGGGTACGCGCCGTTTAAACTTAGGTTTTGGATACATGGTTAACCTCACAATATCTTGTTTTTATGTAACTATTTCAAACCTGCCTACATTGTGAAATCCAGCATAGATTTTTCCATCATCTGTAAAGTCTATATTACTTGAGAATAGTGCCTTTTTAGCTTGAGAATAAAGCCATTCATATGTTAATTCACCTTCACATTCTGTTTCCCAAGTCTTTTTACTTCTACCTACTTCGATAAACTTAACCTTCATTTTTCATCCCTCTTTCATTTTCTTATAATGGAGCGTGGCGGCTCGCTCCTGCTAGAGATAGTAATCACTATATAATCTCACCCAGCCGCCATAGGTGGAAATTAGAATGGTAATTCTTTGTCTTCCTCAATTCTTGCTTCCAACCACTCAATATCTTTTTCTGTCCACTTCTTCCCGTATGCTGTAGATATATGCCTTTCCTTTGCCCATTCTTCAACCATTGCCTTGTATTCCTCTTTGCCCATATGCCGCTGTCCTTCTTTTCCTCCACACCAGTAGAAGAATATAGCTGCCGCACGTTTTTCAAGTTCGCTAGGCTGTCCAGAATCGTTTTTAACTGGCTTATTTTGTGAGGTAGGTATATTATCATTACCAGAACTTAAATTTGATTTTAGGGGTGTTTTTGGCGATTCTAGAGTGGGTGATTCAAATTCCGTGTCTTTTTCTTCCTCTGTTGGAATACAAAATACCTGGAACAGTGCATACTTAAACGCCTGAGACATAGCTTTGTTGAACGCTTTGTCGCCGTAATCTATAGCCTCTCCGAAAGTGACTGTTTCCTCAAAAGAACCATCAGGAGCGGTAAACTTATATGTACCCTCGAGCACAACGATATTATATTGACTACCTTTAGCCGTTGTAACAATCTCATCTTTTATGACATTGTACCGTGGGAAAATACTAACCTGATATTTGCCCAAAAGTTCATTGACGGCATTGTACACATCGTCGATACTCCTGAATTTATAATGTTGTTCTCTGTTTTCATGGTCTTTGCCCACAGCTTCTACTTCTGCTGTAATTTTGGGTATAAGTGTATAAATCAACGCCTCTCCCATAATTAACCTCCTAACTGCTTTTGTAGTCTGTATATTGCAAGGCAATGCTGGAATAGTTCCCAATGCTGCTCAAATTGAGTTATAACCCTTTCTTCAAACCCTTCTGTTTCATCCCGGCCTATACGAAGGATACGGGCCTTTTTAACTTCATAGCCGTTTTCATTTAAAAGCTGCATGTATGCCGATAATTGCGTGAGCATTTCAGGATATATTGCTTTACCTGTTTTAAAGTCTAATAACCAGGTTTCGCCATTCATGGTACATAAACAGTCGATTGTACCGCCATAACGGTATTTTTCAGATACTAAGGGTAATTCGTTCTCAATGGTTTCAATCTGCTTGTTTTTTTTCCACTCGTAATAACTGAGAAGTGAATTTTCGGCCTTATCTATTTCAAAAGCACCGTAGGTACTCAAGTCAGGTTTTTCGCCTGTTAAGTCACATTGCACAAGGTAGTGCGCCAATGTCCCTATTCTTGCTGACTCGTCAACATATTTACTGCTGTCTATGCCTTCAAGTCCCAGTTTGTTTGCCCATGAAACAAGTGCGGGTTTATTGAGTACTCCAAGTATTGTTGTTACTCCCGGCAGTCGTGTACCGTCAGGAAGTTTATATTGTGTATGCACTTTACTGACCTTTTTTAAATCATCTTTCATGCTTTACCCCTTTCATAATCCAGGGCAGACAGTCAATGCCCGCTCAAGCATCATTGGCCGCATTTGGCAGAGGAAAGTTGCCCCGGAAAGTTTATTTTACTTGTGGTGTAAAAAAATCAATGCCATCAATTACAATTGATTTGTGATGTGTTTCATAATTTTTACCAAATGGGAACGTATCCTCAATTTCAATACCGGTAGCATCTTTTATTGAATTAAGCCCGTGTGCGACGTGTAATTCTTTAGGCCATATGCAGAAACCAATGTCTGTACCGTTCTCAATTTCTTCTTTGAGCCTATTTATTTCTTTTAGATGATCTGCGAGTTCGCTTAATTTCTTTTTCAATTCCTGACTCTCCACTGTTTTCGACCTCCTTACAATATTTTGACATGCTATCATATTTCAGCCGGCACCACGGCCGGCAGTTACGTTGGCAGAGTACCGGTATTGGTTCATGTGTTACAGCATCATACAGAATCATCGCGTACCTCAATCGGCTTTCCTTCATTACACCCATTTACGCCGGGTTTCGTTATGTTAAACCCCTCTGCACAGTTGCGCTCACCGTTGCCGCCATATTGACATGCTGAACAATCTACCATGATATCGCCCCCTTACCAAAAATTCCATTCACGCCGTGTAATCTCGCGATATAAGTCATATAACTTTTCATTCCAGTCTGGGTCCTTGGGGTCCGGTATAAAGTTTTCAGTAGCCTCCTGGTATTTCTCTGGTTCCATAATGAAGCAGATAATATCATCAGCAGATTTCCCGTCTTTGGATTTCAAATCCTCGCTTCCACCGTGGTCAATGTCCGTATCGCAAAACGGCTGCATAAGTGTGTTCAAGACATTTTTGTTCAATAGACCGGCATCGTACAACGAAACAACCTGCTGTTCCATTATTCTATAGCCTTCATTCCAACCCATTTCTCCAACCTCCCCATTGACACTCCTATAATGGAGTGATAGAATTAAACCAACCAATTGAATTTTCTTGACTGCTGCTTCTTATGTTCGAGCAGCCTTTTTCTTTGTTCTGCATCCCATATGCCCCGGAGTACCCAACCACAACAGAGGACTATAAACATTGCTGTAAGTATTGGTGTTATCACGCTTTCTTTCCCTCCTTCTCAATTTTTGCTTTCCAGACTTTCCTTGCTTTCCTGCAATCCGGACAGCGTTTAGGATCATATAAACCTTTTGATTCGTAAAATTTACGCTCACCTGCTGTAAATGTGAATGGTTGCCCGCAATCGCTACATTGGATGAATGAATCACCAGCCATGATATTGACCTCCTTCGTTTATATTCACTCTGCGTCTGCCGCCGGGGTTGTGACCGGGCTTCCCGCATTACAGGCGGGGGCTATACCCGCCTTAGTCCCTTATTATTTGTACCTGTTGATAAATAGTCGATATATTCGTCAGCCGGTTTTGTGGTTCCGGCGCATAGGCAAGACTCCTTTCTTCCGTCAAGGCTATGCCTTGAAGATAATGGGTTATCTTTTGTATATCAGCAGCCTACACATCACCCTTACGGTTTCCTTTACCGCACGTCTACGGTTCCACTCTCCGCACCTCGGCTGCTTTATCTTTGGTATGTAGTGGGACGGGCAGGGCTTAGACCTGCGCCTCAGGTGTGCAACACACCGTGTACTTCCGTGCATACTACCGTCCCATATATGCGGCACTGAGGCCGCCTAAACTTTTATAAACCTGTTGTCCTTGGCATATTCTTCGAAATGCTATCAGTAGTATTGTAATTATCCCGATACCTGTTAAGATGTTGGCAAAACTCTCTGATTCTCTGCATTTCTCAGTCAACCATTTCATGCTACTCCCCCTCCTTACGGCATATCCTCGAAACATTCTTCTGGAGCTTTTTCTTCCCAGGGATACCGGAATATTTTCTCCATCCGTTCCCACATACAACATTGGTTGTATTCGTCGTACCAGTCACAGCCCATAATCATTCCTCCAATCCGTCTGATTCATCAGGGATGATGTATATTTGCCTACCGGCTCTTTCGTGCTGCTTTATCTCGGCTATCACTATCTTGCACGCTTGACGGCTATTGAATGTGCCGAGCAGTTGTTCTTTTGTACGTCCGTAGAGATTCCAGCCCATGAACATAACTTTGAATTTGTGGAATATAAAGTGCGGGCGGTAATGAATGTCTTTCGTAGAGAGGTTATAAGATTCGTCTTGGTCCTGATTTATGATTATCATTATAAAAGCTCCTTAAAATCTCATGTAGGGCTTTTGTGCATTATTCCTTTATCCCGGCAATCCATATAAGTATCTTCCTTACATAATCGGCGGTAAATCTGCTTTGTATGTCATCTTCAACCAGTACGTCAAATTTGCCGAGTTCCCTTAACAATCGTTCGTTACGTTCTTCTAAGAGTTTTGACCTGTCATCCATTGCTTGACCTCCTTCCTTGTCAGATTTTACCTCCGGTGATAGAATAATGTTGTCCAGACTATAGTGGCTAAACTTGTTATGTGGGGTTCAATTTGTAGAAAACAATATCAACAGGTAAAAGTTATCTCTCTATTGCTCTTTGTTCTTTTTGTGGGTCAAATTTATCTGACCCATTTATTTTGTCTATCTTTTGTTGAGAGTAAATATATTGTAGTTAATGATAATCGTATCAATGGTGATAAGTACAATTATTAATATAGTGTTTATTGTATCCATTCTTTTCGCCTCCTTTCCTGTAGATTCCCGCAGTCCGTAAGTTCTGTTTCTTACGTACTCGCTATTTAGTTGTCAAGGTACATTTACCTTCTTGCCGTATTATGGTAGAATATTGTCGATGTGAGGTGATTATTTTTGAGGAAAGTAATAGCTGGTGTAGCTGGATGCCTTGGTGTTATTTCCTCGATATTGGCTATAATAGATGCGCTTCCACAATACAATGATGTACTTTTGGCATTGATAGGAGTCACTGTAGGATATACGCTAGGGGTTTTTACGCCAGACAATGAAACCAAAGGAAAAATGAACGAACATTCTAAAGGCGTTTTATTGGTAATTATCATGTTCATAGTTCCACCCTTCATAATTCTTTTTGGTATCGTTGTAATCTGGTTAATAGGATTCATGACCGAGTTACTGCTTCAATACATTTTGGGATGGAGCATTGCCATATTGGCTTTATCGTACATCGTCGCGGGTGTGGTCTCATCTTCCTGGGCAGAAAAACTATCTATTAACAATGAAGTACACAATAAAAAGCCACATAATGAGCAATCCGATAACCATTCCGGTTAAGTACTCTTTCAACTCATATTTCACCTCATTTCAGTTTTCAAGGTACCATTTTCTATGCCGATTTAAGCTACAAATTTGATGTAATATTCTTTGATTATCTGGCTGTATATCTCCCTGAGCTTCGGGTCTTGCTCAATTACATCCATTCTGTTAGCCTTCTCTATTGCCGTCTTTGTAAACCCCTGATCCAGCATCCTTGTACGCAGATTCATAAGCCGCCTTTGTAAATCAACATGTGCCCTGGATTCTAACAACTTATAACTTTCGTTCCGGATTTCCTGAAACTTTTGGCCGCCAATCCTGTCAACAATTTTGTTGAACATATGGTTTATGTCCTCTCGCCAGTTGTCCGGCTCCTGAATGATGGTTTCCTTTATGGCCTGTGTAGTACCTTCAAGCTGCTTTATCCTTTGTTCTTGCTCTTGAAGTACTTGTACGGTTTGGGAAAGTGCATCCAGTACGGTAACCGGCTTTGACATTGCTTTCAGTCTTTCTTCTACTGCTATAAAATAATTTCTTGCCTGTTCCCCTCTCTGGCTTTTGGAAACCATACAAAGTTTTTTGGCGAATGCAGTAGTAAGCAAATAATCTTTGGTTTGGTTACCCTCGACAACAATGTCGAACCCTATATAATCTTCATTTTCTACCGCGAATTCGTTTTCGATTATGTTAGTCTTGGCCCATCTGGAAAATTGTCCTTCCGCTAGTTCCAGAAAATTATATAGTTCTCTTGCCGATACCCTGTTGTCATTTGTTAATGGGATTAGGTTTGACATTAGCGCTTCCTCCTATTGTTCAAATGTTCTATAACTTCCTTTTCAGTTACAACTTTACCGTCAATAATGAAAATAACTTTTTTAGGGAATTTCATATCCGTTACCTCCGTTAAACAGCATTTGACTCGTATTCGTCTACTATGAGACTGCGCCAATCCTTCATATTTAGTTTTTTAGCGAATTCCTGAAACTTCTTAATACTTGGCTGGTGTACGTTATTTTCTATCTCGCTAAGGTACGCTTGAGATATTCCTAAAAGATGGGCAAATTCGGTTTGATTCATATGTTTATATTTTCTTTTGTGTATCTCTTTAATCCTATTCCTGATCATTAGCGTCACCCCTTGATGATAGTATATCGAAACTTTCTATATTTTTCAATTATATAATATAGATATTTTCGATATTTGCCTCGATTTATTACACATACAATAGCTTTTTCGTTAATTTACTTGACATATCTATGATTATTGAATATAATTTATCGAAAACGTCGATAATATAAGTAGAGATGTTTTTAAGGAGTGTTAATTTATGGAAATTGGTAAGAAGTTAAAACAAATCAGGGAAATGGCTAACTTAAGTCAAAAAGAAGTAGCAGAAAAGGCCGGAATAAGCCAAGCGTATTATTCTGAAATTGAGAATGGTAAAGAGAAAATAAGATGCCCGATTGATACTTTAAGTTCAATTTGTTCAGCTTTAGGTATTTCATTATCTGAATTTTTCAAAGATGATAAAGAATTGCTTAAAAGTTATCTCCCACCTGAATATGTTGATGTTGTAAAATATGCGCGGGAAAGGGAAGTTAGTCCTGAACAATTAAAAAGCGTGATTGATTTAATACGAAAAGCGTGATTGATTTAATACGTCGGAAATAGGAACACAAATTACGCTGTTCTCTGGATAAGTGTAACAATCGTTAATGTATTCAATGCCATCAAGAATAACTGATTTGATATTATTGTGTTCGGGCGGCAGATTTATATGTATTACTTCTGACATTAGTATCCCTCCAATAATCGAACAAATGTTTGGTATTGAATATTATATCACAAACAAGTACGGTGTCAAGTTTTATTATACCATAATTAGACAATGATAAAATAGGTATAGTTCACTATTTTAAGCATTGTAACAATTTTGTAAAAAAATCGGGGGGGGTTGTATGAAAGCGGCATTGTATGTCCGTGTAAGTACTGACGAACAGGCCAGAGAAGGATTTTCTATACCAGCACAGAAAAAGGCACTTGAAGAATATTGCTACAAAAACAGTATAGGTATTTATAAAATATATACCGATGAAGGCATATCCGGCGCAAAAGAAAACCGACCAGCGTTTCAGGATATGTTAAAGGATGCTGTATCAGGTAAATTTCAGCTTATACTTGTGCATAAATTTGACCGTTTTGCCCGTAAAGTAGAACTATCTCAAAGGATTAAAAACCAACTCAAAAAGGCCAATATAAATGTTATAAGCATAACTGAGCCTATATCTGATAGCCCTGTTGGATTCCTTCAGGAAGGTATTATGGAATTATTTGCAGAATACTATATAAAGAATCTATCGGCAGAAGTTAAAAAAGGCCAGCGCGAAAAGATATCCCAAGGGCAAGCATGTAACATGTTGGCCCTTGGGTATAAGAACATAAACGGCAAAGCCGTAATAGTTCCAGATCAAGCAGAAGTAGTAAAAAAAATATTTCATATGTATTCAGAAGGATACGGCACGCAGCAGATCGCCGAAGAATTAAATTCAATAGGCATACCAACTTATAAAAACGGCAAATGGAATACATCACAGATAAATTATATCCTTAAAAATGTAACTTACATAGGTGTGCTAAAATGGGCAGGACAGTATCATTTAGGTATAGTACCGCCCATTATAGACAAAAATCTTTTCGATACTGTACAGACTATTCTAAGAAGCCGTAACCCATATAAAACTAAACGGAAAGTTTATTATGATAAATTTATATTTCTTGGCTTGTTGCACTGCGGATATTGCGGAGCTCCGATGAGAATATCAAAAGCGTATTCTAACGGCGGCAAAGGAAAACAAACATATTATTATTATGCTTGCTCTACTCATAGATATAATAGTAAGGCTTGCAATTTTTCATCAATGTTTAAATATCAGGATGTTGATAAAAGTATTTTGGAAAACATCCATAACATATTGACCAATGCCAATACTGAAATCGATATCTATAATGAGGACGCAATCATATATAATCGCCGACAGCAGATACAAAACGAGCTTGAACGCGCTAAAAAAGCATATTTAGCGGAAGTGTTTACCTTGGAAGAATATAGCAAAGAAAAGGTACGGTTAGAAAATGAATTATCGCTACTCGAAACGAAAAATACAAGTTCTGATATAGTCCGCAAAAAAATCAAAAACATGTTAGATGAATATAGAGAGTGTAAAACTATACAAGAAAAAAAGGCTAAATTACAGAGCGTAATTAAAGAAATAAAAGTCTTTAAAGACTATCATTCTATTGAGTTTCACGCATAGCATTCCTCATGTAAAAACAGCTCCACCTGTTTGTTTTTAAGGCATACTTGCATAATATAAAATGAGACACAATACCTATAAGGATAGTAATAGAGGTGTAGGGATGAGGGGAAAAAGAAAAAAGCCTTTCGGCTTATAACTTTTGACTATCCACCCATTTACGAGAATAAAAATAAATATAAAATTCTTCAGGGGTAAATACTCTAATAGGTTTTTTGCTATATTTCGTTTTTATTCCCTGATTTTCTGCAATTTTAATATGTCCGATGTTATTAGTAACTATAATGTTGCAGTCTGAATCATACGCTAAATCAACCAGTTTATTATCTTTATGATCCAAGATACATACTTTTAATCTTGATTCAACATTAACACATTTTGCATAACTGATAATTTGAACCATATCCTTAGATATGTCATAAAGATCTTCGAACACTTCTTCGAAAAAAGCATCTGGAGATTCAGCCTTATGCAGGTTCTCTTTAACTTTTGTTCTTGCAAGCTTTTGAGGTGTGCATATATATTCCCTTGATAAATATTCGCAAGTGATGGGAATTAATTTCTTTGTACGAATTAATTTAATGATTTCCCAACAGTAATCATTGTTAGGTTCATCAAGCAAAGCGGATATTAATACACAACTATCCACTATTACTTCCATTCTTCTCTTGATTCCCTTAATGCTTTTTGTATATCATCGGAAGTGATATTGAGAATTTTTCTAAGATGCTTACCCGTGTTTTTCATGTTCTGTAGCAAATCATCATTACTTACATCACCAATTGAATTATTATTCACACCCACAATAGCGACGCTTTCTTTTAAAATGGTCGCCATACATGACCCTCCTTTAATTATCTTATATTTACCTCCATGTTTCATTATATTACCACTCCTTGCCAAAATTAGCAAAGCATAATTTGTTTATTTTGGGCCATTTTTTCATAACAGCTATTGCTAAATGTATTATGCTTTATTTTATTCCCTCTAATCAATAATTGTTAACAAGGAATGTGTTTCTATACATTATATCGTCATTTCCTGAAAAATAGAATAGTCTCTTTGATAAAAAAATAAAGCCCCAGCTTTCGCCAGGGCCGAGAACATGAGGTTACGCTTGTTTATTTTCGTCTGCTTTCTTCACAAAGAAAAAAGTTACTATAATCATGCCGAGCTCAAATATCTTTGTTGCATCTAGCTTTCCGCTTACACCGAGATATATTACAGCTCCAACTACGCCAAAAGTGACTATAGTCTTTACGTCTATGAGTTTTGCAAATTTCTCTTTCATATCTTTTCTCCTTTCAAGCTTTTATGTATTCTTTCTAAAATTAAAAATCCTGCCCATGCCGGCAAGGGATCGTTAATCTTCTTCAACCATCCGTCGTAATCCTGCAAGAGTCCGTTATCATGTAGATATTTCAGTCCTTCAAGCTTCCATTCCTCAACTGTTTCCGGCACATTAACCGCCTCCTTTAGTTTATTCATGAACCATGCTCTGTCTATTCCTGTACCGGGGCAGGTCTTTCCTGCTGTGGGACTATCCCGGTGGAATTTTACGTTAGTATCGATGTTGAGGATTTTTTGCAAACAGAAAAATGCACAGAATTTAAACATTGCCGATGCCTGCGGGTCTTTGAATGTATCATTGCCTGTGTCGAAATTCCCGAGCATTTCAATAGCAAAAGCCCCTTCGTTCCAGCCGAATATTGAAGCAGGATCTCTGTTAAAATCTCTCCCGGTCACCCATTGCCCGTCAGGTAACAATGTCAAATGCTGCCCTATATCGCTCCAACCTAAAGTATTGACATGGTAATTACGCATGGCCTGTTGAAGTTCTAAACCATTACTGCCATTGTAGTCTTTGCGGGATGGGCTCCAGGTATGATGTACGTGGGCTTGTTTTATCTGACGGGTCCATTTAAAAGATTTACAGTAGTCTATTAACTGGTCTGTGGTAAGTAATTTATCCATAGTTTCACCTCGCTAATGTTGAGATATATTCTTTAAAGTAATTCATTCCAACAGCTGCCATTACTAGAACGGTGCTTATAACACATCCTGTTTTAACGAGCCATTCAAACGATTTTGTTTGCCAAAACTTTGCCGTGCCACCTGGAGAATTCTTTTGTTCCTGCAATTCATCTTTGAGGCCTTTAACCTCTGTTTCCACTACTGATAGTCGCTGTAAAACCTGCAGTAATAGTTTTGTTACTTCGCTGATTTCCTGGTCGCTCATGGGCCTATCCTCCTATTTACTTTTGTATTCGCAGAAGGTAGAATTGTATTTACCCTCTTATGCTGCGTTCATTTGAGGGTGTTTTAAAGGCCCTTCGGTACGTCCTACCGTTGGGCCTTTTTAATAACTCCTTTTTCAATCAACATATCGTTCTTAGCTTTTGCCAGGGCATTCCTCATGATGCTTGCCACATAAGATGCTTTTTGTTCATCTGTTTTCAGCCGTGTGTAGGCTTTGCTGTCAACCTTGAAGTCGGTCATAACATATTGCCCTGCAAGCTTTTGGTACTTGACGTATTCATCTGGTGTGAGCTTTATATCCTTTCCGTTGAATGTTATGGTTTTCCCTACCACTGAAGGAAGCACTTCCGTATCACCCTGGGATTCGTACAGCCGCTGCATTTCCTTTTGCTCCGGAGTCATAGTTTCCTTTGTGAGGAATCCGGGGTTGAGCATGACGTTCAGGAAACTATTCCGTCCCTGGTATGCCTTTATGTCCTGCCCGAATACATTCTGCTTTTTTGGAAGAGTTTTAGAAAGCCACGGCAGGCGCGAAAGGATAATATTATACTGCTCTTTTACTTTGTTCGGGTCGTAAGTTTCACGGACATATGGGTCGATTATTTGTGCAATCTGTTTTCCAAACGTTGGAGTGAACTGCGTACTACTGCCCATTATGGCGTTTATAAAACCACCCGTTGGGTTGTTCCCTACGCCGAATAATTGAGCGACATTCTTCAACATGGACATATTAAAGAATGTGTTACCTCCAGCCTCTGCCGCCCCTTGAATTGCTTTTGCAAAGTCGGCCTTTTTCATTCCTCCATTGAATGCCTCAGCACCGGCGAGTAACATTGTCGCCACCGGCTGTGCCCAATCTATCGTATAATAGGTGTCCCCGAATTTTAATGCATAATTGCCCTGCCCTGTTGCGCTCTTGAAATTTCTTACTTTCTCCGATGTATCGGGTTTTCCGGTGACTTTTATTCCGATAACACCGTTTTTGGCCGCCATGTACCCAAGCACAAGCAATCCTGTTCCGGTAATGCCACTGCTCAAAGTATCAACAAAGTATTTTTGATTGAATACTCCGTTTTTTGGGAATGCCAGTTCCCTAAACGCTTTTACGAACCCTCCGGGCGAAAATTCAATCATTTTATCCAGGACATTTGCCGGGGTCTGTGAGAACGGCAGAATGACATTCGCAAGGGTTTTAAACCATGTTTTTTGTGAGGCATTTTTCATGTTGCCGAATATTTTTGATAATTCACTGTCTCTCTGAAATACCTTGTCAAGTGCGTAGGCTTTTGCGTCTATCAGCATTTCATCAGTGGCAGTGTCAGTTTTCTTTATCCACTTTAACTCCGTTAAACGGGCTTCCTTTGCCGCCTCATAGAATGGACGGTCGCCCAGTTGCAAGAGCCGTTTTTCGATTATATCCATTTGGTTTAAAACCCTACTGACAGGGTTGTCACCCTTAAATACCTTTCCTTTTTGAAGCTCCAATTGCCCATGCGTAGGGTTGGTATCAACATTATTTACAATGTCCTGCCGCCATTCCCGCAAGCCTTTTTTTGCACCCTTACCCATTGCTTTTGCTTTAGACAACGGCATGGCAAGGGTAGTTCTCTCACTGCCTCTGATAGCAGACGTAATCATGTCTACAAATGCCCCGAGAGTATTTTCCTTTAATTGAGTTAAACTCATTAAAAGAACATTGCCGCCAGGGTTTCTTGTCACAAGGGTTTTCAGATTGAATATCATGGACAGCCTTTGCAATGCTCTGAATTTATCGACGAATTCGGTCGGCATTTTATCTTCGACAATCTTCCGGGCCTTCTCCATGTACATGCGGTATTCGTAGGACTCAGGGTCGTATTCCTTTGCCTTGCGGTACATTTCATCCATATAGGACAAATCTGCATCGGAAAGGGTGGGTATGCCATTCTTTTCCTTCAAAATGTTCCTGATAGCATCGAAGTCTATTTTTTCGTCATTCTTGCTCTTGTTGACAATCTCCATGAGCTTATCCATGGTCATTTTGTTTTTGCCGGGGTTGACGATTTTCTTTATTTCCTCAAACATCCGGTCAGGTGTCAACTCTTTATTGTTCAGGATTTCCTTGACCTTATTGACTCCTTCCTCCACCTTTTTCAACTTATCAGGATTGGTTTTCTTTATTGCCCTTTCAACATTGTTGATGGTATCAACCTGGTTTTTGATGAACCCCTCCGGTGTATCGCTCCACTTTGCAAATGCCTGTATTCCACGTCCTGTAGCTGTAGCTTTCGGACGAATTGAGGCAAGCCATTCATTTAATTTGGAGTAGTCGCCTGTCTGCCGTGCTTCCTCGGTATACTTTTTAGCAATCATCATTGCTGAATCAGTATCAACATCGTTGAAGGTATCCTTTTTAAGCAGTTCGTCCTTGGTCTTTTCAATGTCGGCATTTACCCTCTGTGCAGCTTGCTCGGTAGTCAGTTTTTCGGACTTCACTTTGTATTGAAAAGATTCTTCGGGTATCTGTGCTTTTTCTTCTGCGGTAAGGATATTTGATTTTTGGATGGTGTTTTTATACAGTTTACTTGTCTGCAGTTCTTTCAGTTTCTCTTTTGCTGCGAAAAGCTGAAGGTTAACCCTCATGTAGTTTTCTTCATCGGTTGCCTTGGATAGTTCATTAGTAAGATCGTCTATATGAGTTTGAAGCTCTGTCTCATTGTTAGACAGGGTTTTCTTATAATTCTTGACAAAAGTTTTCTGTTCAGGAGTTGATGGCTTAAAAGTTTCAACGGATATTCCGGAAGGTTTGACGACTTCTGGTACTTTTGCCACATCAGTAATTCCGGTCACTCCTTCTGCAGTCTTAGCAATCTTTTCGCCTGTTTTTAATTTTGAACCTATCTTGCTTACTACTCGGCCTATCCCTTCACCTGTCACATATGTAAGCGGATCCATTAACGCACCTGCTCCTAAATTTGCAGCAGCAGCCACGACAGGAGCCTGTTCTTCCACTTTCTTTACCGTATCTTTTGGAAGCAATGCTTCAATAGGTTGCGGGCTTTCCTTGCCTGTAAGTCCCTGCATAAAGGCACCGCTCACACGGGATATAACGTCTGCCATACTTTCGTCTTGCGGCTTATTTGCAGTGGGGTACGTTTTCCCGTTGACATTTACATACCGCTTTTTCGTGAATATGCCAGACTCTTTAAGAGTGTTGGCGACGGCATTCAAGGGTAAGTTTAATGTGGTCACTATCTGGTTAGGCGTTACTCCTTTCATTAGTCCCCCAATAATAGGTGTGTTCATTGCAGCATTAGCAATAAAACCTGGCACAGATATATTAGCCTTCTTCAACGCCTCAATAGGTTTAGTGACATTCTCAGTCCAGAAATTGGGTTTTGCAGGTTTCTGCCCTTTGCTTTCTTTTGAAGTGGAGGACTGACCGTTTACATCGGTGGATACGGCAGTATTATATTTGGTGTTACTTGGAGATATTAATTTCAACCGTCCGCGCTTCTTTGACCCCATTGCATTTGGGGAAGTATTTTCATTTGTTTGCCCGTTAGGCGGTATTAATCTAAGCATCTACTCACCCTCTTACTGTATTTCGTATTGTATGTCGTATTTGTTTGCCAACTGAGCAACTACATTTTCATCCTCGCCGTTTTCAAGGAGTTGGTTAAGATAATTGTAAATGCCTTCAATGTCATATGAGTAACCTGTAGAGGAATTCCCAATGATAAATGCCTTATCAATGTATGATGCGTACTGCGATACCTTTGATGTGGTCGTTAGCCCCTTCGGCCCCGATGAAGCCAACGCCTTTACATCACTAACAAGCTGATTGTATAACTGGTCACCTACAAGATTTACGTTTTGCTGTTTATGCGTCATAAGCCAGTTTAAAGCAGCTTGAGGATTATTAGCATAGGTACCGCCCCCACCGCCCGAATAAGTATCGAGCAATCGCCAATAGTAATTTACCTGTTCAGGCGTGCCCATGTTGGCTATAGCCTTTTTGCTGTTTGCTGTGCTTGTAAGTCTATCCATGGTCAAGGAATGGTTATATGCCGCAAGCGCCTTTTCGTTGGCAAGTTGCTGCTGCATTTCCTTGAGCCTATACTTCCAATCCTCAGCCCTAGCCTGTGCTTCATCCGAAAGTGTTCCTACAGGCAAACCAAGCACCAAGCTGGCTTCATTGTCTACATATCCAAGTGACTTAACCCTGTCTTTCTGCTGCTGTATTTTCCTGTCCTCTGCGGCGATTTCATCAAGCTTTTTCTGTCTCGCATAGTCGGCTTTTTGATAGTAAGCATCAAGCTTTGTTTTGAACATATCGAGGTCTTGCGTATCTAACTTATTGAGAAAATCCGCTTTCTGCAGTACTGTATTAACTCCTTGCAAATACCGCTGATATGCAAGGTTTTCATATTCAGGCACGAGCTTTGCTACTTCCTGCGCTGTTCTATCCGATGTTACGGTGGAATTCAGGATACCCCTCTCGTTCATACTTTCCATTACATTTTGGGTAGCCTCACTCTGCGCTTGCTTTAAGGCTGTATCAGTTTTCGGGTTATATGAGAATGGCACTATACTATCAAGCATATCAAGTATCTGCTGCCTGTTTGCAGGCGTATAATTCATCGAAGGTACACCCATTTGCGACATAGCCGCATTAATAGCTTCCGGAGTCGCATAGTTCATGCCTTGAGCACTGTTAAACGATAATCCGCTTATGTTCAAAGGACTCCCATTTAACGATACTTGTCCCGCAGAACCCGTTATATCACCGTTATAGACAGGGTAATTCTGGTTAAGGTAACTCCTGACAGGAACCATATTATTAGCCTGATTAAATGCGTTTCTGTATGCCGATGAAATAGCGTTAGGGTCTGCGTAGCTTTTACCGTCTGCCAGAGTCATACCGCTTATGTTCAGCGGAGTGCCTCCGACTGTTACCTGACCGTTTGCAAAGCCTATCTGGTCATTTGATACCCCTAGATTTTTTGTTAAATATTCTCTTACCCATGAAGCCATATAATCAACTCCTTGAAATAAAAAAGCACCCGAAGGTGTTTTAAATATCAATTTCTTTTTAATTTAAACGATTTTTCAAGTTTTGAATTTCATTTCTTAACTTATTTATCTCCATTTGTTTGCTTTCCCTTACTGATAAGTTTCCTATTACTACTTTATTACCGAAGGGTTTTTCATCACTTGCAGTTTTTATATCTTCTAAAGCTTTTTGCAGTTCTTGTTCCTTTTCTTTTATAACATACTTAATTTCATTTAAATTATCAGGTGGATGACAAGTTTTACATGGACGATAATTCAATAAAGCAGTATTATACAAAGCTCTGAAAAATACCAATTTATCAATACTTGTCTTTTTAACAAATTGACAGTTATCGCGGTGATATATATTTGTGCCCTGTATTCCTATCAATTCACCTGAATAAAAATACCGATCATGGATATAATAACCGCCAAAAGCAATAAACGTAGAAAGGAAAAGTATTAAAATGAATAATAACTTTTTCATATTATCAACCCCTGTTTTATTATATCATATTGTAAAAATTTATTAAATGATATAAAATATTGCTGAAAGCGAGGTAATTTTTATGAAAAAATTCATGTTAGGTTTTCTATTTGGTGCTTTACTCTTTGCATCTGTTGGCGTTTTCGCCGCTGAGTATGTTATTAATCCGAACCCGTTCCCCATTGTAATAGACGGAGTGCAACAACAGGTAGAGGCTTACAATATCAATGGCTTTACATTTCTTAAACTTGCCGATGTTGGGAAAGTATTCAATAGAACTGTAAAGTTTAATGAGTCAGTTCCACAGATTGAAATATCCCAAACAGGCAGCGATATTGTTATGGAGCCGGCACCTACTACGGAAAACTCGATATCTATCCCAAAAGAGCCTGTCTATAAAAAGACAACATATAATGGAGACTTTGCAATAGAGTACAACTCTAAAATATATTTGCCTTTATATGATGTCCAAAAAAAATATTTAATTACCGTAAAAGATAACCCCAATAAAACACTTACTTTATCAAAAGGCGAAAAGTCAATAACAATAAACATGTCAGATGACAACAGTGTTATTATTATTGGAAACACCTCTTATTACAATAAAGATATCGTTGAAAGTTTTTAGGGGAGTAATCACTCCCCTGTGTCTATTGCATTTACGGCATCATAAGCTTTTTGGACCGTATCCATTCTTTTAACTATGGCTTCTACACCGTTTATATCCCCATTTGCTTCTAAACCAACTCTGTCTAGCTCAAGTTCAAAGTATCTCCTTTTGAGTTGATTAAGCCTCTGATTTTTTAACTCTGTTTTTATTTGGGTTTCAATATCCATAATTACACTCTCCTATCCTGATATTATAGTATGTGTGTGACCTGTATCTGCGGTTATTGTGTGGCTATGCGCTGGTAACCCTGTGCCGCTAGTTGTTCCTGTAATTCCACCGTGAGCATGGCCTCCTGCTGTGTCTGCAATTAAGCCTGTCACATCGGCCAAAAGAAAATTACATACACCTTCAAAAAAAGTAGGTGCATCGTTTCCACCTATGGTTAAACCCATTGAATTTGATGTTCCTCGTATTCTATAACCATAAATTTCGTCGTAAAATTCTACCATGGGCACATTGCTGTGATATAAATATAGGTCTGATAGGCCTGAACTATTTACTTCAAAGTACAATCCCGTTATATCTCCATTTGAGTTTATTCCCATAAATTTGCCATTACTAAGTTCTATTCTGTTATATCCTACGGGTGCACTTCTAATTGTTGCACCTGTTATTACTGCATCAGATGTTATATCCCCTCTGAATACAGCCCTGCCTGTTGAGGAATCTATTCCTATAGTTTGAGTGCCGAGTTTGTCATACATATTGAAAACATAATCACCATAGGATTCTTTATATCCTAGTTCTAGTCTCAACATTGGAGAAACTTGACTGTCATATTGTTGAATCAGCGGCCCGTTGATATAAGTTTCGCCGTTTTCACTCTTTATTTCGGTTTCATTGGTGTTTAATCTCGTCACATTCATACTGTCCAGGTTGTTGAGCAGCCAGGACAGTTCCTTGCTTATCTTACCCACAATTTCAGCCAGTTGGGGAAGACTCACGCCGTAAGGTACGCTTGGTAAAATATTGTCACCCATTGTAACTTCCTTTCTGCACGCGCAAGCGCTTTTCCATGGCAAATACCGTACATGGGCCCGTGCCGCTTAATTTTATCCTCGCATAGTCGACGCCCTGCCCGATGGTCAAAGGTATGTCGACCTCTACATTCTGTATGTTCGTTTGAGCAGTAAAGGATTTTACCAACGTCCAGTTTTCGCCTTCCGCATCGTTTGAGAGATAACAGTTCAAGGTGGAACCTGAAGGCAGAGAACAAAGGAAGTAAATCGAATCCCATTCCTTTTTCATTGAAAGACTTCCGTCGATGTCAGGCCGCCATATCCTGTACCAGCTTATTGCCTCAGTTCCCGTAGAATCAACCATATTCTTTATCTGCGCGCCAGTGGAACCGTAAAGGATATTGTTCATTTCAGTGAATTCCACGATGTTTATGCTGTCCTCTACATGCCACTGCTGGGCTACGGTGTCGTAAACGAGTAGGATCCTTGCACCGCTGTCTATCGGCAGGCAAAGATAATACCGTATTCCGTCTGTTCCTGCGCAGGCTTTGGCTCTATTTGTTATATCTAGGCGGTCAATGTATCCTTTTACCCACGGAGTAGAGATAAGCTGCGGAGCTGTTCCACCCGTGTACAGATATACTCCTTTATAAGACAGCCAGAGCAACTTTCCGTCTACTTCCTTTATACTTCTGTGAGATATGCAGCCGTATTCATTGCTCAACACTTGCATGGAATAATTATAAGGCCCCGTGCCGTAGAGTTCATGGATAGAGTGCTCCTTAAAATACATCACATGATTTGCAAAAGCCGTCAACCCGCTGCAAAATTCCCCGTCCCTTGTCTCGACAACAACCTGCCCGGAATCGTTGGCTGTAGTCCAGTCGTTGTATTTCCTCAAAGCGGAGAAATTCAAGTTCTGGTTAGTCTTGTTTGCGGCATAGATTCTATTTGCGTGTACGGTTACAAAATGGCTTGCGGGCATACCCGTGACATTCCCGCTTGTTGAGCCGTCCCAGTATTTTGCGTCAGTTCCGTTGACAAGTATTGTTTTGTCCATAAAGTCTATACTTTCGGCATCGGCGGCAGTCAGTCCGGTGAGTATGTTTACCCATGCTCCATTCCAGTACTTCCAAACCGTATCATCCACCACAATAAGATAATCATTCTTCCTCCGTCCTAAATGCCTTATAGTCGTGAGAGCAGTTGTATAATCTTTTCTCGGTGTCCTGACATGCATTGCAGGGTATTTTCTGCTGTCAAGGTTCTGCATGTCAGTGGCTTCGGTTTCCTTGACATCAAAAAGGGGAAGGCCGTTATTCACGCCATCCCCTATTTCTACCTTGATTGTGTCGATTTTATAGTTAAGAGTTCTCATGTATGCCATAGTTCCACCACCTGTTGTAATGCGGTTTTAATGGGGTTTTTATACGTTCCTTCATTCTGTCCTCGGCTATCCTTACAAGCATTTCTTTCTTTTCGTCCTCGTAGAAATTTGCCAGCGCTACATCCTTTTTGGCAGAAGCGATAATCTTCCAGACATGAAATTTAAAAATATCGTGGTACTCTTCTTTCAAATCAGGAGTAACATTCAGATTAACTGTCGTAAACTGTGTAGACTTCTTTTCATAGATTATTCTTATACTGTAACCGGATTCTGCCGGAGTAGGGTATAACCCAAAAAGCCCGTTTATTCCGTCAAAATAGTTATATCCGTCAAAGGTTTCGTTCAAGCCTTTGTAAGTATATTCCTGGTACGGAGTATTGGCATCTGCAGGTTTTTCCTGCGCCACACCTATATAAAGTATGCGGTCAATTGTGCAGTCTGAAGGAAGGGCATAAGTTGGAATATCTTTGACTGTAACACTTTCGTAGATTACCTCCCTGGTTTTGTCCTTGTCAATCAGGCGTTGCAGATCATTGAACCATCGTACCTTGTCTGTGTTGGTGAAAGTATTCGGCATAATGGTATCTATATCGGTTATTAAGTCTTGAACCGTAGGCATACTGTCACTTCCTTTCAAAAGAAAAAGGACTTACTTTTTAGTAAGTCCTTACTACACATAATTGTCCTATTGTGTATTAAGCATATTTGGTTTAAATGAAAGTGCTAATCCTACAAAGGCAAATAGCATTCTGTCATTTATTTCTCCGCTGACTATTGCATTTAAAAACAAAAATAATAATACTGTAAAAGTAAACATAAAATTCTCATTTAGTTTGGCCTTTTTATAAGCATGAAAAATTGAAAAACCCCAAAAAGTAATAAACAATAAACCAATCAACCAGCCACATTCTAAGAAAATTTCAAGTATAATATTGTGTGGGTATGTATAAGTAATACCATCACTTATATTTTTATTTATTACATTTTGTGCATTTCCAAATCCTATCCCGAACGCATTGTTTTTAATGCTTTCTATTGAATTTGTATATAACGTTATCCTAGTATTTAATGATGTGCTGACCTCACCATTTAAAAATTGCATTACTCTATCGAATGAAGCTTGCGGCATCAGACTTGAACTTAAATTTAAAAATGCAACCAATATAATTATTGAAAAAATAATAGCCATTGAGTGAAAAGTCCTATGTCGCCATTTGAATACCGTAAAAACAATCGCAGCAACAATAAACGTAAACAATATCGGGCCTTTTGACCCCGAACTTATATCTAAAAATGTTAATACACAGATAAGTGGTATACCTATTGAGTATTTAACTTTTCTTTGTAGTATTAATATCAAAACCAATAAAACAAGCATACCGCTCGCTCTGCCAAGTGCGATAGTGTCACTTACGGATTCTAGCCGTGTTAAATTTCTGTGAGTAATAAGATTTGCTAATGCATACAATGAATGCAGGGATAAAATCACTATTATTGCTTTGTAAAAATGTCTCAATTCATCCTGTGTTTTTATTATTAACATTGGCGCAATAGCGGATAACAATGTAAGCGTATACCAATATATTGTCTTGTCTTTTGAATATTCATTAAACGAACCAAATCGTACTGTCGGCAGGACAATTAAAAACATAAATAGTACCAATAAAACAGCCTTATTAAACATGAAATTATGCTTAACAAATTCAAATATCACAATTGCTGTTGTTAAGACTGCTACCAATAATGTTATGTCAATTGGCAAATTTAGTGTGATCGGTTTATAAAATCCAGTGGTAATCAGTAATACTAATGGCAAAACCTTTATATATGTTTTTAGCATTGTCCTTCCTTTATTTGTTCTTTTTACTAATTATGACGCATTTTAATAATATTTTCAACATATTGTTAAATTCTTGTCACTTTCACTTTCCATGTTCCACTTGCAAGGTCAACTGTCGCACCAGATTCATTTTGTATCCGTATACTGACTGTATTTACTGCCGATACATAAGCGGTTACTGATATTCCTTGCAAATCATAAGGAGCAGACACTTGTGCAACATCACCTAACAACGCACCAGCTATAAATATAGTTAAAGTTACACCAGCACCGTCTACTAAACTTGTTGGGTCAAGAGTAGCACTTCCATATAATTCTACTCCACGTCCGGCATATTGCATACCAACTACTGGGGAGGCATTTGTTGTTGTAATACGGTTTCTTCCAAATTCTAAACCAGGCATAGATAATGATGCTAAATAAATTCCAAATTGATCTGTAGCATTTATAATGTTATCGCCACAATAGCCAGTTGTAACGTCTCTGAATCTTATTCCTCCGGAACTGGATGCCCCTGCCGTTATTCCGTTTATATTGTTACCGTGTATGTTTACATCAATGTTATCTGTACCCATTGTAATACCGCCAGTTATTGCACCTTCTATATAGTTATCTGCAATAGTTAACCCGGTAGTATATTTGAACATTACAGCTCCATCGTTTGTATCCGTAGCACTTCCATGTCCTTTAATTATATTGTTGGCTACAACCAATCCTTTTGCTTTTTCAGTACTAGATCCACCACCTCCAATGCCTCTGCCAACAGTCGTTACTATACCAGCATCAATAATATTTCCAATAGCTTCGCAATAGTGCGGTGCTGTATTGTCTGTATTATGTCGGCCTATATTTATACCAAGCATACAATTTGATATATCGTTGTTAACAAACTTTATCCTTTCACTTCCATGCGTGTCGAGTGCTTCCCATAAAGGAATATTTCTAATTTTATTAAACGCACATACGCCCTCATAGCATTTTATATTTCCAGCGGTGTTAGAATAATAGATACCATAGGCATTACCGTTAATACCAGGTGTTACAGTATCAACAACGCCATTAATTGCATCACAGAAATTTGAGCTTTCGAATGCTACACCGGCGTATCCAACATTATGGATATAATGTTTAATAACTTTAACAGTATTGCAAAAAGATGTAAATATGCCATAAGAACCAACATCATAAATTTCAACTTGATCTATTACTATATCGTTTATTCTTGTCAAATCGTCTGTGCCATGGCAGTATATTCCGTATTCATTGCTAAGATACGAAGAGACTGTCAAGCCTTTGACTGTTAGATTTGATACAGAACAGTCATCCGCAGTTATGAGCACACATTGACTATTTATTGCCGACGTTTTCTTCTTTAAAATCGTCAACCCTTTGCCCATTCCACAAATATGTATATTTGGACTATCGATAATAAAATCGCCAACAAATGTGCCTTGAGGGATTAGTAAGGTTCCTCCACCCTTTGAAACCAAATAGGCTTTTGCTGTATTAAAAAATGCAGTATTATCTGTGATGCCATCTCCTACACAACCGAATCGAGTAAATGACACATAATCTGTCAAATGTGCAGCAAGATCAGCCCAGTTTTGTCCTATGGTATATGTACCACCAATAAACGATGAATTATCCCCCACAAATTCAAGGGTAGAATAATTTGTCAGTGTGGTTACTTTGTATGTTCCATGGGGGAAAAACAAGGTCTTATTACCGTTTGCAACGGCCGCATTAATAGCATTCTGTACCGCAAGTGTATCATCTGTAATTCCATCACCTACAGCACCATATGTTTTGACACTGATTATGCCTATGTTGTCTGTAAAAAAACTGCTCATTTGTGCTTGATTAGTGTATTGTGCCAATAGTTCCGCTGGTGTTGACATAGTAACGCCTCCTATACTTGGTCGAAATAGACTATAGTTGCTGTTTGACCTGCCGTACCTCTCATGTAAAATTTACCGTCTGCGCTTACAAAAAGTCCGTCGTTAGCATTTGGCTGCAGTGCTACTCCTATATCGCATAATGCGGCCGTGGGGCCAAAAAACATTACCGCTGTCCCTGTGTTATATACCCTAAAAGGTCTTGCTTGAACCGAAACCAATGTTGATGTAGCGGCTAATGTTACGGACTGCACGCCTGAAATTTTCATGGCTTTATTGATTACATAATCCATTCTCATCATCCTCTTTTAAAATTAAGGGGAGCATAAAGCTCCCGTTAAATCTTCTTAAGTTCCACGGAAACAGACACACCGGCTACAGCCGTAAGTACTCCGGCATCTTTGAGACACAGCCTATCACCTGCTGCAAGCTGTTTGTTGGCAGTGGTGGCCGTCAATGCGGGGTTCTGTACAGTATTAACCGCACCCTTAAGGTTGATTGTCGCACTTAGTACGCTTACTCCTGCATCGGGTGCCTGCGTCCCTGTAAGCTTTTCCACGTCCAGAGTAACAGCTCCTGCATCAGTACCTAACGCTGTATGGGCTTCTCTCACGCTTACTACTTCACAAGCAAACGGAGCAATAAAGAATATACCGTAATTAGTAGCAGTGGCAGCAGTTGTACCTTGGACTGTTTCGGTTACCAAAAATGTGTTTGGCATAAGATTTCCTTTACCGTAAAGATTCCCGTCCTTATCGAAAACATTCCGTTCGACTCCGGTGTCGTCTGCTACTTTGAAGTAATTATTTATCCAACCTACTAATTTCCCCATTTAATCACATCCCTTCCAGATTAAAGAGGGGTATTTCTACCCCTCACATGTTAATTATTGTCAAATCCCAGGGTTGCTTATAAAACCATAGCCAGGGTGAATTATGGCAGCCCTGTATCTCTCCCATGCATTGAAGTACCATGTCAAGGTATCTTTGTCATCGAAGTAGGAATTGGTTTTTAGGCCACTTCTTATCTGCATGATAACGGATGCAATGGCTTCATCAAGCAAGTGCCATGGATTAGCATCCAGATACTTGGAGAATATAGCCTTCAGGTTCGGTACGGTGTTCTTTGTATTGGACAGTTCCATAGCCTTCAGATTAGATGAAAGTACAGCCTGTACTAATGCCATCTTATCCTTATGGGCGAGGATTGCGGTTGCATCGGTGTCAAATACGTCCCCGGCCTGATTCTTTATTGCATTGAATTTCATTGCACCATTTATGACAGAATCAGGGGTTATCGGACCGGAGGTCATGAGATTGTCGTTAACCAGCGCTGAGTTCTTTAACGGATGGTTGCTTGCCGCCTGCGCCACTCCGTCGGAACCGGTGGTAGTGAACACGCCGTTCCACTGTGCGGCTACATTCTTTTCCCTGAGGGTTATCATGGTGCGGTAAAGTTCATTTACCTTGGTTTCATCTACAACTGCGTATTGGTCATCGTCGTAGGTTTCAATATCTACCGAGAAACCGTTAGTGTACTTTTTGTTCTTGACAGTTGTCTCATATGCGTCCTTGATAGTCCCATAATTGATTTGTCCGCTGGGTGCGGTTTCCTGTGCGGGGTCAAGGTTGCCGAGAGTTTCGTAGGTTTCCTCCATTTTGGTGGAGTTCTTTATGGTAGCGTACTCTCTCCATTGTTCTTTTGCAGGCTTTTCAAGGTTCTTTTTCCAAACCTCCATATGACCTACATACATTTCCTTATTCAGATCGCTTTGATTCGTAATAGCCATTTAAGCTCACTCCTTCCTTAAGCTATATACAGGAATGATTCCGGTACACGGAAATCAATCGTGTCGTTGTTGTTGTCATATCCTACACAGACACAGCATCCACCGGTCGTGTCATCAAGGTTTACCGTGGTGCTGTTGGACAGGTCGAATACTGTGCCGAAATCGGTATCGGCTAATGATGTTTTGGTGCTGCCGGTGTACGGAGCCCTTAATACTCTGCCTGAAATCAATTCAACTTCTCCCACTGCGCTCTGTGCAGCTGCTACGGTGCAAATGCCGATTACAGTTCCAGCCGAAGGTGCCGCCGCAGCTTTAACCGCTGCCGATAGTGTACCTACTACCAAATCACCTACAGCTATTCCACCGGCACCGGCTATTACCGGTACCCTTGTTGGGGTTCTTCCGTCTATATTCTTCATAAAAATCCTCCTAATCGTGCAGGTAATCAAGGAATTGTGCCTTAGTTAATAAAGGCTTTCCTGCTCTCCTGCGTTTTTCATTCATATTTTTGAACACTCTTTCATCATCAGGGCTTAACCTGACGACCTTTTCTTCCTTTGTGTCGCCTTTGTCGATTTTCTTTGAGTCTGCATTTTTCTTGCGAAGCATTGTTTCCTGTTCGGTTTTTGTCCTTATGTCATATTCTGAGGATTCGTCAAGCTTGGCTTTACAGAGTTCAGCCATGGTGATTTTACCGTTGGAAGCCTCTATGATGTCGATAAATTCATCAAGCCTGTCGGGCAAATCAGGGTAACGGCTTTCAAGCTTTTCAGCCTGTCTCTCGTATTTATCCCTTCTCAATTCGGCTTCCAGCCTGTCAATACGCCTCATTTCCCTGATACGTTCGTCGGCTTCTTCCTCGGTATAACCCTGATTGTCAATAAGCCTCTGACGTTTTTTGGAATACTGCGCATCAGCTTCCCTCTCACGTTTTTCGCGTTCAAGTTCGGCTATTTTATCACGGAGCGCCTTGTTTTTCTGCTTCTCTTTGATAACAGCTGCAGTTACCTTGTCTTTGGGTTTTTTGGGCTTTTCTTCCTCATCCGGTTTCTCTTCTTCCGATTCTTCTTCGGTTTCGGGTTCTTCCTCTATTTCCTTTTCCTCTTCTTCTTCCTCAGTCTCTTCTTCTTCCTTTTCGTCGGTTTCATCTTCGTCTACATCCCCGGCAACATCCTTCGGGGAATAAAGTGACATAGGGACTACTGAACCATTTATAAGATTCCAAAACTTAGTTAACATGCAAATTCTCCTTGATTTTCAAGACTTTTCTGTCCAATGTACGTTTTAGGGTGTCGCCGCACCAAAACGTGTTTAACGTCCCGCCGGACAATAAAAAAGAGACTCGAAAGTCTCTCATAAGCTTTATTTCTTCTTTGCTGCCCGTTTCCGTCCTGCTGCCGCCATCTTTGCCATTTTCGCTTTGCCATACTTTTTCATGCCGGCTGCCGCAGTAATAGCCGCCGCCGATTCCGCAGACTTGCCGGTTTTCATTATGGCATCCTTCATCATTTGGAACTGACCACCGCCCCCGAGGCGGGTACTCTTGCCTTTATAAGTTTTAGGCATTTTCTTTGGCATCTGAATCATCCTCCTTTAATGCTTCCTTCACCAACTCCCTGAGTTCTTCCGTCTTGAATGTGCTTATTTTACCTTTGAGGTTTAACTTGCTTGCCATTTTAAGCAAGTCGGGTCTTTTGGCAGTATCAACATCGATAGTTTCATCCTCGTCGGGAGTTTCGATATTGATTTCCTCGACGGTTTTGTCGCCTTCCGGATTGCCTACCTTGGCAAGTTTGTTTATGTCCTTGCCGTCCAGGTATTCTTCGACAAGTTCCCGGCCCTCTTCCGTGAGGTGATCTCCGCTTGCGAGAATATTCAATATTTCATTTGTCCGGTAGTGGAAACAGAGAAGCAAGCCCTCTTTAGTCAACCCTAACTGCCTTACCTGTCCGCCGTAAAAACTATCGTCCTGTCCGGTTCCCACTAATGCCGTAACATCGTTATATGTGTATTGCTTTCCTCCCAACGTAGTCGTACCAAGTAAATATCCGTTCATATAAATCCTCCTTAATTCGATATAATCAGCTTTTTGGTATCCTCAGACTGTGAATAGATTTCCTTCTCTATAAGTTCCATTTCCTCTGCGGGGATTTTCAAATGCACCATCAGGTATTCCCTTAGAGTAATAGGAGTTATAGTAACCTTGCCGCATGACCAGCAATAGGCGCTCCCGGGCGGTTCGTGGTAGTTTGCGGCCACCCTCTCGCAATGTTCGCATACCGGAAGTTCAAGAAGTTCAATCCCGCCGTGTGCAGCTTCTGCAAAACCTTGTATTATCTTGTTGTGTTGGTATATGTGAGCCGCAAAATTCGGTTTTTTGTCCTTGATTTTTCTGTGGATCAGGATGTTTTCACGGTTCGGCCTCCAAAGGTATCCTTTCATCTACATCCCTCCTGCGTTCATAGGCTGATTGCTCATCGTCTGTGTGGACATTGAATTATCTATATACGGATTCCCTGTTGCCGGATTGCCTCCGGTATTCGGTACATTCTGGTTTTTCCCTAACGCGCCCGAATTTGCGGCATTCGTTATGGCGGTGATAGAATTCATTTCATTGGCATTGAAAATCTTCATCATAGGAAGTCCTATAACATCCTCTATCATCCGTGTGACCTGTTGATACGAAAGCACGCTTCTCGGCAATCCTGTCTGTTCGTCAGGCACTACAAGCCTTGCAAGGGACAGTATAATGTTAAATAAGGCCAACTTGTTTGTGGGAATTCCTTCTCCGATACTCACCTGCAGGTCAAAGGCCACTGTCTTGGTTTGTGGTTCGGTTATGGGGTTTCCGTCCTTGTCCGTGACTGCTTTTCCGCTTGGGTCCTTTTTCTCGACTGCCAGTTGCATCCATTTAGGTACTTTCTCCCCGGGGTTCATTTCTTTCCACGCACGGATATAATTGTTGTCTACGGGCACCATGACAGGGATTGAATTCAACTGTTTTACATCAACCCATTCAAATTCGTCTGTGTCGGCTATCCTTAATGCAAGTGCTGCAGGCCAGTGTTCCAGTTCAAGCCCGAGACAGTATTTTGTGCCAAACGCTATTGCCGTCGAAATATCGTTCCGTTTATCGTCTATTCCCGTGTTGCCCTGCTGTAATTGTACTCCCACTTGTGTTGCGGTAATCTCCCTTTGTGGGGCATTGCCGGTCATGAGGGCAGAAAACCTTATTGCCTTTTCAACTTCATGCATAAGGCTTGATATAAGTGAAAATACGACTGCATTTATCCCCTGTCCTATGTCTGTCTTTATAGTTTGGTTCGGGTTTCTTGCTACAATCGGGTGCGAAGGGTCATTGTCAAACTGGTCGGGGTCACAGTCTGCCGTCGGATCAACAAACGTCCTTTGTTGCGAAGCGTATCTACAGGCTATTTCAACCTCGTCATAGAGTTTATTTATTTTATCCTGCAGTTTCATCAACAGTTTCCCGTCGCCGAATCTATAAAACCGCCCTTCTTTTGGGTACAATCCGAACACTGCATATGGGTACTGGTTTTCGACGTTGAGATAGTAGGGTTTTGACGGGTCGGATTCTTCGATGATTATTCCGCACAGGCTCATTTCAATTTTCTGCAGGTTATGGTAATCATTGTTCCGTGTCCATACCACTAATTTGGTATAACTTTTTTCGTCATCGTAGGTGTGGGTTTCTGCAAATTCAGGTATGGTGTTCCCCACCATTACGGCATCGGCTATTTTATCACCCTTTTCCCTTCTGAGTTCTTCGATTGAGCAGCTGCCCATTTCCTCGATAGCATACTCGGACTTTTGATAGTCGTATATGTCTTTTATCCTGCCGTCAAAAAATACCTTCGTAATGCGTGGACTGCGCCATTCAGGGAGTCCATAGCCGTCCAAGGCATCCGGATCCCATCCGAAAGCAAAGATTCCGTTTCCAAAAAGCAGGTACCGTCTTTCCCCGTCCTTCACCTTTTGCCTTATGTTAATCTGATCATAAGTGAAGTCGGTCATAATCTGGCCAGTGCGGGCAAAACGGTGGTCTGAATACCCACGCCCCTTGACGGAAGCAGATATGAATTTCTCGGTCATGGCTGCAATTTGCCCTTCTATACAGGGATTGGTCACGGGTATGAAGGAATTCGGGTCGTTTGCGCCTGTGGATTCTCTATGACAACGATACTGTTTGTCTATTTCTTCCCATTCTTCCCTTTCTTCCTCAACCTCGGCTTTACGGGCGTAGTATTCATTTAGGTAATACTCAGCCCGCTTGATTTGTTCGGGCGTGTTTACCTCTTCCCTGACGCTCTGCCATATAGTTTTTTGGTCGGTTTTTTCTTCGTAAATCAAAGTATGTCACCTCACGTTTCCTCTTCTTTTCGAGGCTTACGATGTTTGTAATTATAAAGCCCCTCCTTGGTCTTAAAGTGTTCAGGAGAGGCTTGCTGGGATTCTATGGAATTTATTTTCAACTCTATATTTCTTACTGCATTGCTTATTTCAGAGGTTTGTATTAATAGAGCATCTATGCTTTCGAGAAGCTCTTCATACTCTTTTCTTGAAATCCACATAAAAAACCTCCTAATTGCAGAACGCAAGGCGTGTATAAACATAAAATTTTCCGTCATGTTCGTAATACTGAGGAAAAATACGAAGCCACACATATTTATAAGATGCAATAATCTCTTTCAAGGTTTTATCCGTTGCAATGATTGCTTCCTCAAGGCTATCTTTTAACTGAATAGCCTCTCCTTCAGCTGTCAATCTGCCATTAATGAATTTATCAACTTTCATCAACTTTACTTCCTCTCCAGCTTTCTGTTCAACATAAGAACAGTTACAGGTCGGCAAGCCGTTCAAATACGCGAAACGGGATTTTAAAATTTCCTCATTACTCATATAATCTATCCTTTCTCCCACGGACGGGGCATCTTTTTCATATACTTTTTCCGTTGATAGGAATTTAGTCCCAGGTCTTTGAGCTCTTCTTCCTCGTAGTAGCCTGAAAGTTGTGTGCTCGGTTCTATTGACTTAATGGGGAAGTTAATACAGAAGCACCTTAAGCTGTCGGGGTAATGAGTAATATTATGTGGCTGAGTTGCTACATCGTTTGGGTTTTTATCGTCCTTTTGTATCTTAACAAGGTTCCCCCACAATTCCGGGTCAATCCCTTCGTCAAATGTCAGCATGGCGGTTTTATACATTTCCCCGGTCTGTTCGTCTCTGAGTTCTATTGGTTTCAACCATTCGTGAACATTCATCCATCCTGCTTCACGGTCGTTGGAAGTCTTGTTGAGTAATACGCCATGTTCAAAAAATATGTCCGCCGCGGACTTTCCTGTGTCGTTACGGCGCATCCACAAGTCAGGCGGCGCCAGATAGTCATATATTCTTTCATGAGTATGCTTTTTGATGGCTTCGGCAGCTTCGGAAACAATAAGGTTGCTTTTCTTGAAAGCCCTGTACACTCTTGCCATTCCTGAGTTATCAACGTATATCCATAAAACTGCCGTGGCATCTAAACCGTAGTCTATAGTGACAAACTTTTTATACCATGATGGGATTTTGGATAAAGGCTTCCGGATGTGTATTTCCTTCCTCAACTCAGGGAAAGCAAATCCGCATAAAGAAGTAAAGCGCCCGTATTGGCGCGCTTCTCTTTCTTCTTCTTCCATGTCAGCTTCCATTTGGGCTATTTCTTCTTTGGGCAAAAATGGGTTATCCTCCCATTCCATAAACCACGGATCTGCTATGTTTTTATTACCTTTTTCGTTTAATACAGCATAGTTATACATCCAGGTTATACCACGTAAAGGTGTCATGGTAAACCACATATCACCACGCTGGTCCATGATACGCATTCGGCACTCTTTAAATACATCTTCTGGACATTCTTCATCAAACCAAACCCACCCTAATGAAGCTCCCTGAAATGATTCACGTCCTTGCTCCCATGTTTTAAATCCTATAAATTGTCCGTTTTTTAACCGAATTTCCTCTATTAAAGAGCCCTCAAGGTCGTCTTTGCGTCCATGCCTTACAATAATGCCATTAGGCAGAATTTCGTTTTTGGGCAACCATTTCAGTATTTCAGCCTGAGTAACTTTACGCTGATTGTCTCCGTCTTTGGATACCACCCAACCAGAAGAAGGTTCAAGTTTCCTAAACCTGCTATATCCTAGTGCATGGCATACGGCTTCTACAGCACCAGCCACAGTTTTCCCGGTACGGTTGCCTCCAAAAAGTGCTTTTACTCTATGGGGATCTCGGTGAAATTCAACCTGTTTTTTATGGACCTTACCTACGTTGTATACTTCAAGCCGTTCTTCTTTCAGTTTACGGTCAATCTCATGCTTTAGGTTCTTTAAGTCATACTCAAGCTGTTTTATCTGTAGTTCCTTTTCGGTCATAAAATCACCTATAAAAAAAGAACCCTTTCGGATTCTCTATTTTTTGAAGAATGTTTGTACCTCTTTTTTAGGCTTTTCGATTGGGCCACCTTTTTGTTGTTCTTTAACTTTTTCGATTATTCGTCCAATAGGTTCTTCGCTTAATTCAGCCGTAACCGTATTTACAGCATTATACTGTGCGTTTCTCATTTCAATGGCTTTTCTGATGTATTCTGAATTATCCTCATTGGCAGCTATGGCACATTTGATTGTTTCTTCCTTTAGTTCTGCAGATGCATAAAAGCCCCAGTATTTCATCGGCGTGGATCTTCTTCTTGGAGACATTATTTAGCCTCCCTTACCAGCCGTGATATATTGGGGTAAAAGTAGTCTCTAAGAATAAACCTATCGCCGCTTTCCATCTCTATAAATATATCCATACTGTCTGCAATGGCGTTTTTTATTGTGTCGTTTTCCTTCACCCTCAGAACATTAACCATGCCTTTTGGGGGCCTTATGGATAACACATGTCCATTGTACTCTAAAGTGTCCCCGTCGATTTTAATGTTTTGTTCAGTAATCATATAAACACACTCCTTTATATATTGTGTTTATATTATATCATACATCATATTATTATGCAAGTCACATCATAATATTATGTGCAAGAAGGCCATTTGTTATAGCCGCTGTATATAGGGGATATATAGATACCCTACCCCGGTGCCACCCCGATGACCCCCACCCTGCCACCATGGAATGATCCATTAAATAGGCCGATGGCATAGCAAAACAATATGTCAATGCAATAGCAACTAGTACCATATCAGACTGTAGGCAGCATAACAAGCGGGATAGAGCAATTAAACGAAAATCATATTTCGTTTAATTACATAAACATTAACCCTCAAACACAGTCTACTCACCGCTTACAAGCTGTTTATACTGCTGTAGTTTTTGCTCGTACTCATCCAATAACTCCGTAACCGGCTTTTTGTTCTCGCTTATTTGTGTAGGCTCACCCGATGCCAGGGCTTGCTTGTCGTATATAGTGCCTAATGCTACCGCCAAATCACGTATATTAACCTTTGCAAGGCTTTCAGAGTCACTCAATAATGTGTCTATCTTCATATTTGTTGCAAGCAAGGCTTTCTTCACGACTTCCCAAGCTTCAGCAATAAATTCTTCCTTTTTTCTTTGGCGAAGTGCCGCAAATTCATCTGTTCTCTCAACATCCTTTTGTATATCGCAAACTGTCCTATCAGGCAGATTAACTATCTTTGCTATCTCTTTACTGGTTGCCTCAGGATTAATCATCATAACAGCCTTGACTTGTTCTCTTTTTTCTTCTGGTGTTTTCTTTCCTCTTGGCATCCTTATCACTCGCTTTTCTAACTTGCTCAAGTATCCTTCTACTGTCCTCTTCTGTTAGTCCTACTTCTTTCGCTTTTGCTGTACAATATTCACATAATTTTCCCCAAACAGTCTTTTCTGCCATACCTACTCTACCTCACAAATTACAGTGCCGTTTTCCCTCGCTTCGTTAAGCGGGGCGAAAAAGCATTCCAAACATACCCTATTGTCGTCTTCGTCATATGCTCTTTCTTCTGTTGGATTAATAGGTTTGTGGCATCTTGTGCATATCACCGGAAATTGTATTAGTTTGCCCATAATATCACCACCTTCTCAAATTTATTCTTTTCTGCCATACATATCACCCAAAAACAAAAGAGCCGTTTTAGGCTCTTTGTAATATCCGATTAGCTTTTTCCTCGGCTTCGGCCTCTGTCATTTCACTAAATAGCCGATCCATTTTCCCGTCAAGCTTTTGACATGCTCCGGCGACTAAAAAGCCTTCCCGGAGCATTTCTTTTAAAGCTATAACTGCATATGCCTGAGCTTGTTTATTTGTCATACTCACTTTAGCCCCATAAGGGGCTGCCCTCCCCTCTCTACCTCAATGTTTCCGGCAAGTTTTCGCCATACCAGTTATCTGGTGTCAGTTCTATTGCTTTATGAGTCTTAGACTTATTCATTCCGTCAAATATTTCTCTTGTCATATGTATGATGTGAGACTTTCTAAACAACCCCATATCCTTATAATATACTTGAGCCCTTAACAACATATCCATACCCCTTTCATCAATTTCTTGATTCTATTGTATAGCTTTTTGCTACACATTGCAAGGGGTTTTTAAAAAATAGGTCTTTAGTCCTATACAAAACAAAAGAGCCTTCATTTTTCAGGCCCTTTCAGTTCTTCATATCTCTTTTCAATAAGGAATGTTACTTCTTCCGTTTGACTTCTTCTCTCCTTATCGGCTATCCATTGTAATTTCTTTTTTACATCTTCCGGTAGCCGTGCACTCCATTGTGGTGTTATTGCCATATACTCACCCCCCATAGATAAGTATATAGCATATTACTATACAGTGTCAACTTATTGCTTGATGCAACCCGCCGAACAATTGTTTGTAGGTCTACAGCCCTAATTTTAAAAAACTCTTGACATTATACATCAGTTGATGTACAATGAGCATGTAATCGATTTTGAGGAGGTCGTTATCAATGGCAAAAGCAAGTGTAATCTTAAAATGTACGGAGTGCGGGGCATCGTATACCATCACCAAATCCTGCTACAACCGGACCGAGGCCAACAAATGGGAAAGCTACATGCAGGATCGGGACGGCTTATGCAGGGAGTGTTGGGCCAAAGAGCAGGAGGCTAAGCGTCAGGCCGTTATGGATGCTTGCAAATCCCTCCCGGATCTCACCGGCACACCAAAGCAAATCGCCTGGGCCGAGAAAATCCGTGCTGACAAACATAACATGTTTAAGGGCCGTGGTTTTACCTACATAGCAAATGAGACATCAGCTGCCTGGTGGATTGACCATCGTAATGATGTTGAGTCTGAGATTTATAATCGCTTCCAGGTTGCTCAAAAGCAACAGGCTACCGCAAAAGCATTATCAATGACCAAATCCGATATATTCAAGCGTGCTCATCAACTTGCCAAACAACTCAAAGCCGACTATCCCGATACCGACTATCGCACCAACTTTGCTGAGTCTCTCCGTGCTCTCTATGCTGCTATCAAAGCAGTCAAAGTATCAGCTTAATATAATCTGCCGTCCCCGGCGGCTAAACCGGGGAGAAGGAGGATACTATGAAAACTTACAGAGATTTGATGCGCAAAGAAGGCGGCAACCTTGGCTGGTGCAAGCCATAAGTAATATCTTATCGTGATCGTGAGGCAACTATTGCTGTCAACGAAGGTGAGGTAGTTGGGTTGTCTATTGACGGCAAAAGCATAAGTGCCGACAACCTTTTTGCGGCTCTCGTTTCCCACCTGGGTATCCAGGGAGCCCATAGCATCGCCGTCCTGTACAATCATCTTTGGGACGGTGACGAGGTTACGGGAGAGGATATGAGTTGCCGTAATTGCCCATGGTTCAACGATTGTGCTGCCATGGACGAACCATACAAAAAGTAAATTACCCGCTGTCCTATCGGCTCATACGGGGAGAAGGAGTATCTATGCGTAAAATTATTAATGGACGTACTTATAATACTGCCACGTCAAAACTTATCGGCGAGTGGTCCAACGGATGTTACACAAACGATTACAACTACTGCTCCGAGGATCTCTACAAAAACACCAAAGGCGCTTACTTTCTGCATTACGACGGCGGTGCCATGTCAAAATACCGTAAGTATAGCGGTCCTAACTCATGGGGCGGTGATACCGGCATAACACCCTTAACCTACGACGAGGCCAAAGAGTGGGCCGAGAAACATCTTGCATCTGATGAGTACATTGCCGAGTTTGGCACGCCTGATGACGCAGCCCCGTCCGACCTTGCAACACGTGAGCGCGTCAACCTCACCCTTGACTCCGACATCATGGCCAAGCTCCGCAAGCTATCCGCCGATACCGGCGTACCTATGGCCCGCATGGTAGACAAAGCTATACTCGCTATGTATGGCGGTCAATTCAAGGATTAAGCCGGGCTACCGGCTTTTTCTTTTGTCTCTGCCAGCCTCTGACATCCCTTACACTTCTCATGCTTCGCGCGCTCCTGTATAATCCGCTCCAACTTCCGGCGAGGCGCATCCCTGAGCTCATACATGCACGCCCGGCAATCGGGAACTCTATCTATAAATCTTACTTCTTCCATGGTATCACCTGCAATAATTAAGCCCCGGACTATGCCGAGGCTTTTTAAAAGGGGGTCAATGTATTTGTGGAGGTCAAACTATTACAAGTATATTGTACTAAGTTTTATTTATGTAATCAAGTGTTCAAACTGGCTAAATTGGCAGAATTGGCAGAAGTTTTACATAGCAATTCGTTTTATTTTTTCCTTTGCTTCCTCAATTAGTTTCTGTGCCATATACCGACCGCATTTGTATATCCGTCCTATCTGCCTAAAACTTAATCTATCATCATATGCCATATACAATAATCTTCTTTCATCTTCCGTTAATTCAGCAAATGCCTTATCCAACCACTTTTTTCGGTCTAGTAATTTGTTTATGTTAGCTGCATGCTTATTTATTTGTACCTGATATTCATCTATTATTTTAACTACTGCATTATATGTCTGGTCTGATATATCGGTAGAGTGTGGCATCCCATCCATTGCCTGACCCCGCAAAGGATTCCGGGCCTCTTTTTGGAGTTCTATATACTTGTTTAATTTTTCCTGTTCCTTTTGTATATCCTCAGCAATGTAAGGATATTGCTTGAGTATATCGTCTATCTTCATCCTACCGCCTCCTTTGCCACTGCATTAAAGGCGTTGATTATGCTGTCTCTTAATTTTCTGTATTCTTTTTCGTATTCTGTATCTTTACAACGTGTGTTATTAGGCCATTTTTCAGCTTCCCTGTGTATTTTGTTTTTTACTGCATTTATAAGTTGTTTTTTTGATTCGTCAAATAGTTGCTCTAATCGAATTACTGAGGATGATTTTTGAGGTAGTTTATTTGATATTTTCGAGAATGTATCTCTCGTTTCTTTTTCGGAGGCTAATAGCTCACTGAATACATTTTCTGTTATGTCGAAAAACAGCCTAGCCCTTTGTGCTTTTATATCATCCTCTAAGGCTTGCTTCCATATTCCCTCGTATAAATCAAGATATGCTTTGTCCATTTTTAACCCTCACTTTCGTACTTTTCTATTATCGCCTTCAACTTCTCTATAACTTCCATCTGCTGCTTTACCAAGGCCCGTAGTTCCTTTATTTCAGCCCATAGCTGGGTATTTGTTTTTGTCCCCATTAGCATCCCTCCAATTAGGGCATATCGTTATTCCGCATACCCCAGGCTCACACGGCGCAAATTTGCATATATCAGGTATTGCTTCTGCTTCCTGTTTGCAACGGGTAAGTTCGGCTTGTAGCCTTGCATCATCGTTTGAGTTGGTATAATATTTCAAATCGCTTGGTTCACTCACTTCTTCCTGCCTCCCCTCTTAGGACACCACTTCGGGCTTGTTTTCTTTTCATGCGCTTTTATGTGCCGGATTCTATTGCAAAACCAAACTGGTTCATCTGTTATTTTTGATAAACAGTCACACTCCCTACACTTCGGTACCATCCTGACCGCCTCCCCTCTTGTCAATAATCGAATGAAGCTCCTCTGGCAATTTAGCAATGTGTATCAGATAGTGCAACAATTCATGGCATAAAACAAATATCGTCTTTAATAGTCCTAAATTTTTCCGCACATAAATTGTTCTTGCGTATGGATGATAAGCGCCTATATCACTGGAGATAATCCATTGCGGTAGTTCCTTACAAAACTTTATTCTCACTTTTCCCCGCCTCCTATCACCTTGTCTATTTCTGCAAGGGCACCATGACATATTGTTGTTGTTTTAGGGTATTTATCATGGTTAGATATGTCTGTATGCTTTTTAAGGATTAATTCCAGCGCCTCCCTTGCCTTCCTCAATGTCTCATCCTTTTCTTTGAGCAACAGTCCTAATTCTTCGCCCTGCATAGATATTTTGCAGGTATAGCATTTGTCCACATCGGCGGGATTGTGATGGTCTTGGACAGTATTAAGCAATTTGTCTGCATTTTGAATAATGTCACCTATGCCTTTGCCATTGTAACGATTTCCCCAAGGTGCATAATCTTTGGCAATTTCATTTAGTTCAAATAACGCCCCCCTTATTGCCGCAGTCTGCACCTGAAACTTATCAATAATTGCTTCAAGCCCTGCGCGGTAATCTTCCTGCTCTGTTTTTTCGGCGCATAAAGACTGTATTTCAGAAATGTACTGCTGATTCTTGTCATTTAATCTTTCAACCTCTTCTTCCAGTTCAATTCGTTTTCTATCAGATTCAAGAAGTTTTTTATGGTCTGCTTCCTCGCAAGCATTCCAGTTTCTAATGCTTGCATTTTCATCTTTAAGTTGCTCATTCTCTGCTTGCAAGGCTTTTATGGTGTCAAACAGATTAGTAATGTCCTCGCAATAGTAAGTATCTTTAAAGTGTCGTGAATGGTCATTATAGCGCACATCCCTTAAATATTCTATTTGTTCATCGCTCAACCTCATATACTTTCAACCTCCTTGACTGTTTTTTCCCTCTTTTCAATTTTCTTGAAGCATCCCGCCGTATTCGGCAATTTTGCATCTTTACAATGCTTCCGTTCGCGGCAATTTTCGCATTTCACAACATAAACATACATTTTAGCCTTAGCCATTATCCCTGCCCCCAATCTGCTTATCAATTTCAGCAATAGCACAATCAAGTTCATCCATTATGCCTGTCAGGGTAAAATTTTCTATGTGCCTTTTTACCTGTTTCAATGCCTCCACATCAGCAGGGTTGTGATGGTTTTGCTGTGCATCATATCCCCATTGCATTCCTTTCCCTGGCACCGTGGGTTTCTTTTCGCATCCATTTTGTTTGGCGTGAGTAAGTGCAACCTTTGCCTCAACCAAAAACGTCCTGTCAACAGTCAGTCTATGCGTTCCGTCAGCGTCAAGCGGTGTTTCCTCAAATCTGCGTATTAGTTCAAGTATAAAATCTTTGTATGTCGCCACCTGTGCCTGTAGCTGCCCATATCCTGTCTCCCACGTTTTAGCAGATTCACTGTATATCTTGATAGCATCTTTCAACTGCTCAATCTCCTGCTGCTGGGCTTCCACCTGCTCAAACACATTCTGCAGCTTTTCCACTGCATCAAACCTATTCATAACCTCGCCAACTACAATACCATTCAGCCATATTTGATACTTTTGGCTGTTGTCCATGTATACTTCTCTGCATTTTACATCCCATCTATCGTTCATACGCTTCCCTCCTTCAGCAGTTCGGGATTATCCCAAGCATCCCCTATAATTTCAGACCGAGGCATCCAATACCCTATATCTTTTCTGTACAAGCCAGCATAATTCCCATCTAAAAATTCTAGATAAAAACCTACATGCTTATCCAGTCCAGAAGGAGAAGTATACTCTCCAAACCTGATTATTGCTTTACCGCCAGGCGTGTTTAATATGTCGGATTCATAGCCTTCTTTGCCGTTCTTATCATTCAAGCCGGCATATTGTCCTATCGTACCTTTATCGCACTCAACCCTCACAATTCCTTTTGCAAAATCGAGAGTCAGTAATTCGTCATCTATCGCTCCGTAACCATATATCCATTCACTATTGCCTAACACAGTTCTTCGTCCTCTAAATTTATACTCCCTCATGGCTCAACCTCCTTCAACTCGCATTTATTCGGCGGCAATTCCGGCAAAATAAACTTATCAACCTTTTTGCAAAACGGTGTTTCCTTGTCTATCCAAAACAAGTGTTTGCACTTCTGGCATGGCGGCTTTTGTTCTGCCTCTTTACGGGCTTTTAATACTTCTTCGAGTAGGCTCATGGCTCAACCTCCAATCTCCGTCCACACATAGGACAATAACGAATCGTCTTATATTGCAATCCATGACGGCTTGTAATAACTCTGTTTTTATCACCGTAAGAGTTTATTGTAGCCATAAATACATCATCGGTTAGAAATTTGTTATGCTCCGTATTGCAGTATTCGCATCTTCGTTCATCCTCCTTCCCTTCCACCATCTTAAGCGGGCAGTCTGTCCGTCTGCCTGATGAAAAAGCATCAGCTAATCCATTATTTGAATGTATTATTCTGCACTTTGGCTTCCCCCAAGCATCAATAGCAATGCATGGGCAATTTAAACAGCTCTCCGGCATCTCCAACCCCAATATTGCTTTAGGCATCGTGTTCGACCTCGCTTTCTTCTTTCGATAAAAAGTATCTGCACTTTATGCGATTGCCGTCAACAAATACTCGTTTTGGCTCCAAACAACAATATCCTTTTGAACCATCTCCAGACCACCCAAAAACTCCCCACGTGCCATAATCAGGTTCATAATATAGACATTCTTTACAGGTCATCCTTCTCAACCTCGCTTTCTTGACACTCCGGGCATACATCTTCCCATTGTCCGTTCCGTTTTTGGCTTTTCCAACCATTGTCCTTCTTGTACTGTACCGCATCGTAGAAGTCAAAGAACGATTCCGGCG
>JBLNDG010000120.1:0-4403 GCA_050261415.1 Caulobacteraceae bacterium
AAGGTTAAGATAGAAGAACCTGGAGATACAGAACTTCTTCCGGGAGGACTCTTCGACATATTCAAATACGAGGAAGAGAATGAAGCTGTAAGTAAAGCCGGAGGAGAAAAGGCAACAGGTAAGAGAGTGCTTTTGGGTATCACAAAAGCATCTCTGGCAACAGACTCCTTCCTTTCAGCGGCATCCTTCCAGGAAACAACAAGGGTTCTTACAGAAGCTGCAATTAAAGGAAAGGTAGACCCGCTCGTAGGCTTGAAGGAGAATGTTATAATAGGTAAACTCATACCGGCCGGAACCGGGATGAAAAAGTACAAGGATATCTCAATAAAGCCTGTGGAGACAGCTGAATAAAATTCTATTGACACAAAATATATCAAATGCTAAAATTATTTAGTGCGTTATAGAGAACCATTTTACCAAATGGTTCTCTTAAGCGCATATTGCTCAGTTCATAGACCAGACCTTCGTAAACTTAGGTTTGGGGCGGTTTACTTTGAAAACCACATTTCTTTCTACTGGGATTTTGCATAATTTCTCGCGGAAAATCCTTGAGGGGTGATTTATATGCAGGAACTTAAAGCTTCAAACAAAAGGATAGTGGGATTAAAGCAAACAGTTAAGGTTATAAAAAATGAGACTGCAAAAAAAGTATACCTGGCGAAGGATGCAGATGATTTTATTAAAAAATCAGTGCTTGAAGCGTGCAGTAATACAAACTTGAAGATTATCTATGTGAATACCATGAAGGAACTAGGGGATGCGTGCGGCATAGACATTGGAGCTTCAACCGCAGCAGTATTGAAAGACTAGAGTGGTTATGCAAAAACCCCTTTATTTTGAAAGGGGTTTATTATTGTACAGGAAAGTTCAACTTTCCTGTACAATAATAAACATTGATTTAACTGCCCGTGCCAGAATTTCCTTCGGAAAAGGCACATGGTCTTCAAATGCGGCCGTAGCCGCCTTTGTTCTGTAAAGCATACAACAGCGCTTAATTTTAATTAAGCCTGTTTATGATAAATAAATAAGGAGGTGCATTTAATGCCTACAATCAGCCAGTTAGTAAGAAAAGGCAGAGAGAAGGTTGAGTACAAATCAACTGCACCAGCTTTGAAGGAAAGTCCACAGAAAAGAGGAGTATGCACTGTAGTAAAGACTACAACACCAAAGAAGCCTAACTCAGCGTTAAGAAAAATCGCCAGAGTAAGACTTACAAACGGTATTGAAGTTACAGGCTACATCCCGGGTATCGGCCACAACCTGCAGGAACACTCGGTTGTTCTTATCAGAGGCGGCAGAGTAAAGGACCTTCCTGGCGTAAGGTACCACATCATAAGGGGTACTCTTGATGCCGCTGGCGTTGCTAACAGAAAGCAAGGCAGATCAAAGTACGGAGCAAAGAGACCTAAGAAATAATATTGTGCAGCGTTATTTGACATTAACGGTATTAACCGTGGGTGTTTAAAATATATATGCGCACAACGGCAGTGAGGATTTAAGCATCCGAGTTGCCGAGTACCGATGATATTTAATTTAATATTAAGGAGGGAAGCATAGTGCCAAGAAGAGGACATATAGCAAAAAGAGACGTATTGCCGGATCCATTGTACAATGACAAGATAGTCACAAAGCTCATAAACAACATCATGTATGACGGGAAGAAGAGTGCCGGACAGAAAATCGTTTACGGCGCATTCGAAATAATGAGGGAAAAGACTGGAAAGGATCCGCTGGAAGTATTTGAAGCAGCAATGAACAATATAATGCCTGTTCTGGAGGTTAAAGCCAGAAGAATAGGCGGAGCTACTTACCAGGTTCCTGTGGAAGTACGACCTGATAGAAGGCAGGCATTGGGAATGAGATGGCTGATTGATTTCTCTAGAAAAAGAGGAGAAAAGACTATGAGGGAAAGATTGGCCGGGGAATTGATGGATGCTGCAAATAATGTAGGAAACAGTGTTAAGAAGAGAGAAGATACACACAAGATGGCAGAGGCTAACAAGGCGTTTGCACATTACAGATGGTAATTCCGAATTGAGGTTAAATGTGAAAAATAGAAATATAGATAGTTGTATGCTAATTAATTATGTTTTTGGGAAATATAACAGTGAAACTTACAACAGAAAGGAGGATAACTGTGCCTAGGCAATTTCCATTAGAAAAAACAAGAAATATAGGAATAATGGCTCATATTGATGCAGGAAAGACTACTACTACAGAAAGAGTGCTCTTTTATACGGGTAAAACCTATAAAATAGGCGAAGTGCACGAAGGTACCGCCACAATGGACTGGATGGAACAGGAACAGGAGAGAGGAATAACTATAACTTCTGCTGCAACAACAGCCGAGTGGAAAGGGCATAAGATAAATATTATAGATACGCCGGGGCACGTGGACTTTACTGTTGAAGTAGAAAGGTCACTGCGTGTATTGGATGGCTCTGTAGCGGTTTTTTGTGCTAAAGGTGGAGTTGAACCACAGTCAGAAACTGTTTGGAGGCAGGCTGACAAATATAATGTTCCGCGTATTGCATATATAAACAAGATGGATATAATGGGAGCAGATTTTTATAGAGTTGTCGGAATGATGAAGGATAGACTCGGAGCAAATGTAGTTCCGATACAGCTCCCAATCGGAAGTGAGGATACTTTTTCAGGCATAGTGGACCTAATCCATATGAAAGCATATATCTACAAGGATGATCTCGGAAAAGAGATTGAAGAGACAGATATACCTGCTGACATGATGGATAAGGCTAAAGAATATAGAGAAAAGCTTATTGAATCTGTATCCGAAGTAGATGAGGAACTTATGATGAAGTATTTGGAGGGTGAAGAACCAACGGAAGCTGAGATTAAAGCAGCGCTTAGAAAAGGTACAATTTCCGTTCAATTAAACCCTGTAATATGCGGTTCTTCATACAAAAATAAGGGAGTACAGTTGATGCTGGATGCAGTTGTTGACTACATGCCTTCTCCCATTGACATACCTCCTATTGAAGGTACTACAGTTGACGGGGAAGAAAAGATTGTAAGGCATTCAGATGATAAAGAACCATTTTCAGCACTTGCATTCAAAATCATGGTTGACCCTTATGTTGGCAAGCTGGCGTTCTTCAGAGTTTATTCAGGTATCATAGAGTCCGGTTCATATGTTTACAATTCTACAAAGAACAAGAGGGAGAGAATCGGACGTATAGTTCAGATGCATGCTAATCACAGGGAAGAAATCAAAGAGGTTTATACCGGTGACATAGCAGCAGCTGTGGGTCTTAAAGACACAACTACGGGAGATACTCTGTGTGATGAGGAAAACCCTGTTATCCTTGAGTCAATGGTATTTCCGGAACCTGTTATAAACGTAGCAATCGAGCCAAAAACAAAAGCAGGCCAGGACAAAATGGGTATAGCCCTTCAAAAGCTTGCTGAGGAAGACCCAACCTTCAGAACCTATACTAATACTGATACAGGACAGACTATAATTGCAGGTATGGGTGAATTGCACTTGGAAATAATCGTTGACAGAATGCTGCGTGAGTACAAGGTTGAAGCCAATGTCGGCAAACCTCAGGTTGCATATAAGGAAACGATCAGAAAGAAAGTGCAGATTGAAGGTAAGTTTGTTAGACAGTCTGGCGGTAAGGGACAATACGGCCATGTATGGCTTGAACTTGAACCAAAAGAGCCTGGAACAGGCTTCGAATTTGTAAATAAAATAGTCGGTGGAGTAATACCGAAGGAATATATACCTGCGGTAGAGCATGGTGTTGAAGAAGCACTTGATAATGGTGTTCTCGGAGGCTATCCTGTGCTCGACGTCAAGGTTACATTATTTGACGGCTCATACCACGAAGTGGACTCATCGGAAATGGCCTTTAAGATTGCAGGTTCCATGGCTTTCAAGGAAGGCATGAAAAAGGCTGATCCGGTTCTTCTTGAACCTATAATGAAGGTAGAGATAACCGTACCTGAAGAATATATGGGAGATGTTCTCGGAGATGTTAACTCAAGAAGAGGAAGAATCGAGGGCATGGAAGCCAGAGCCGGAGCTCAGGTTATCAGAGGCTTTATACCTCTGTCCGAAATGTTCGGTTATGCAACTGATTTGCGTTCACGAACTCAGGGACGTGGTGTATATGCTATGGAAATGCATCACTTTGAAGAAGTTCCAAAGAGCGTAGCCGAAAAGATATTGAGCGGCAAGTAAATTCAATAATAGGGAGATTGTATATAGCTATAGCTTTATGCAATTTCCTCAAATAATTAAATTACTGATCTTTAAAGGAGGAAAAGTAAAATGGCAAAGGCAAAATATGAAAGAACCAAACCCCATGTAAACATAGGGACAATCGGACACGTTGACCATGGTAAGACAACACTTACAGCTGCAATAACAACAGTAC
>JBLNDG010000121.1:0-16181 GCA_050261415.1 Caulobacteraceae bacterium
TGTCGCAGACTCAATTATACCAGAAAAAGGGGGGTCATTGTTTTTTTATAATAAAAAACCTTGAAACCCCGATAAATAGCATGTTTCAATATAAAATAAGTGTAACTTAGTTTACACTAACTGCAGTCAATAGGAGGTTTTTTTATGAAGAAAGCTTTGATATTCTTGTTTGCATTGGTACTTATACTGACAGGGTGCAGTAATTCTACGGATAAATACCAAGCTACCGGAGATATAGTGACTCCGGAGATTAACGGAAAAACACCTGAAATAACCATTTTGGCATATGGCGAAGACAAGTTCATATTAGACTGTAAATACCTCATTGAATATAAAAATCAGTTTGAAAAAAATTATGGTATAAGAGTCAACTATGAAATACTTGGAGTCGGAGAGGGTTCAGAGTTCGGTATCGATAATTACAAAAAGAAACTTACTACAAAACTATACACAAAAAATGGACCTGAGTTAATCCTCTATGATAGCAGAAGCGTTAATTTACAGTCATTGATACAACAAAATGCGATATCTGAAGTAAGAAATAATATACCGAACATTTCCAAAATATATAGTAATTTATTAAATAATGAAGTCTATTATGTACCTGTTGGAATTGAGTATAGACCAAGAGTAATGAACAAGAAAGTACTAGATAAGCTGAAAATACAAGAGCCCAGTCTCAATTGGACAAGAAAGGATTATTCTGAAATAAGAAAATTGTGGCTGTATAGCGGCAGGAGGCCTTTTACCAGGTTTGAGTATTATGACATTTGTGATGAAAATTTATCAGATATAAGCCTATTCAATAAAGATAACCACAGAACAAATATCAATACCGTACAAATGAAAGAAGCGATAAAGAATATTCAGAATGAGATATTTTCGGGAAATTATAGTTTAAATAATGAATATACATATGAGAATTATTACAATATGATATTCGAGCCCCAATCAGAAGAATACAGAGATAATTTCAGTATTTGGAATTCTGAAGAATACACTCGTAATAGTTTATGGGATATATCCTATGGAAGCAGCTACAATTTGTTAAGAGCTAAAAATATTAATTATGCAACAGCTTCAGGTGAAATGGTTATTTTACCGAGGTTTAGTGATGAAAATTCATACATCGAATCTTATGGGTTCTTGGTAAATAAAAATGGCAAGAATAAGGAACTTGCTTATGAATTCCTAAATGGATTATTGAGTAATGAAATTCAGCTCAAAATTTATCAAGAAGATGGATTCCTTTTCTACCCCGCTAATAAAGAAATAGAAAATACTATAGCAAACATAGAGAGTAAGGAAAAGCTTGATGATAAGGCTATTGCCCTTAAGAATTATGTGCTTCAAATGATAACTGGCGGCAAGTGCATAATGGATACTACCGTAAATGAAAAGGATATTGCTTTAAAGAATATGGTAGCTCGTGATATTACAAAATTAATCTTTGCAGACAAAAAATATACTGATGAGCAGATTAGCCTGGAGCTGCAAGAATTGGATAACAAATACACCATGTGGCTGAATGAATAAAAAGCTTCTTTGTATATTGTTAATAGGAGATCACTATGATATATGAAAGTAAAAAAACTCAAGCAGGTCTCTTTATATTACCCAGCTTTGTAGGCTTTGCTATCCTATATTTAGTACCCTTTATATGGGGTATAAAGTACTCATTCAGCAACAGTGGATTTGACAGCAGTTTTGTAGGATTACGCAACTACTATGAGATTTTATCCAGTAGTGCATTTAGACTGGCACTTATAAACACAGTTTTATTTATGGTAGTGTCAATCCCACTTATTATGCTTATTTCCTTTATTTTAGCCATTTCGATATATGAGTTAAAACTACCCAGATTCACATATTTGTTTTTAGTATTGCCGATTGCAATCCCTTCCTCTTCTGTTGCAGGATTTTTTAGAAAGCTGATGGGTACAGGTCCCCTCTGCCTAATGAACTCTGAATATGCACTGTTAGGAGTAATAGCTATTTTTATTTGGAAAAACAGTGGATATAATCTCATTATTTTTTTGTCCGGATTGCTGCAATTGGACAAAGCCAGTATTGAAGCTGCGGAAATGGATGGAGCCAACTATATTCAAAAATTATGGCATATAATACTTCCCCAATGTACCCCCACTACCGTATTGGTCGGAATTGTAACCGTCATTAATTCATTTAAGGTTTTCAAGGATGTATATATATTGCAAGGCAGTTATCCAAACCCGCGCATTTATATGCTTCAGCACTATATGAACAATAAGTTCGTAGATCTCCAGTATGAGAAGCTTACTTCGGCTGCCTATTTATTTGCGCTTATTATTTTTTTATTTGCTTTTATCCTTCTCTTTGCAGACATAAAGTATGGGAAAAAAGTAGGTGAGAAATAGAATGAAACGATTACTTTCCTCTATTGTTATTCTTATATCCGTTATATATTTACTTCCTATTCTTTATACCATTACAAACTCATTCATGACCGAACAACAAATAAATACTCAATATATTCAGTTGATTTCGGAGCAATTCAACTTGCAACAGTACTATATAATTGCATTATATAAAGGTGAATATTTCAAGTTTTTTATGAACTCTGTCATAATCACAATTTCGATTATAGCCGGCCAAGTGTTTATAGGTATATTTGCTGCATATGCATTTGCAAAAATGAACTTCAGAGGCAGCAATATATTGTTTTTTATATATATTATTGCTGTATTGCTTCCATTTCAAGTGACATTGGTACCAAACTATTTATTGTTTGACATGTCGAGAAGAATACTGGATATAAACCTTTTGGATACTCATATGGCAATAATACTTCCAGGTGTGTTTTCATCATTTGGAGTATTTCTTTTAAAGCAGTTTATAAAGGGAGTTCCTGATGAAATGATTGAATCGGCTAGAATTGATGGAGCCAGCTATATCAGAATATTGATTCAAGTCATATTCCCAGTAATAAAGCCCGCTATTTACTCACTTATAGTGCTTACTTTTATTGACAACTGGAATCTCTTGGAACAAGCTGTAGTATTTCTGGATACTCCAAGCAAATTACCCTTATCGGTATACTTGGAAAACATTTATCATGATGATAATAAAGTGTTTTACGCTGGTTCTGTTCTTTATATTATTCCAGCTCTATTTGTTTTTCTTAAAGGTGAAAAGTACCTGAGAGATGGCTTTGTTACAGGAGGTTTACTCGATGATAAGTAAAATACTAAAAAGCACTCAAAATATTGTAATCGGCTTTTTTCTCATAGTTTTCCTAATGGGTTTTTTCTCAAAATCAGTAATTAACCTTTTCTTGCCAAAGGTACAAGTAGCAGCAGCCAATAAATCACCGGTAGAACGTACTTTTGATTTGAAGGGCGTGATAATCCCAAAGGATACAACAAAAGTTTTTTTCCCGGGAGATGTAATAATAGACAAATACTTTGTCAAGGTTGGAGATACGGTGTCCGCTGGCGACCCTATATTCAGGATAAACACAGGGTACGGAATAAGCAATTCCAAGTGGGACCTCAATCTTCTTGAAAATGAGCTAAAGAATGAAAAGCTTGTACTGGATTCATTATTATCAAATGATTTTGCAGCTGTAAAAAATGAAATAGCTCTGCTTGAGGAAAAATTCAAAAAAAGTAAAGATGATTTAAAGAAACAGGAATTGTTATACAGCATTGGTTCAATACCCAAGTCAGACTTGGATGCATTAATTTCCGATGTTAAAGAACAGGAATTTTCTATTGAAAAGAATAAAGCCCAACTGAAAGAAACGCAAAATCAAAATGAAATTTCAATTAAAGAAACAGAAAATGACATCAACAAAATTCAGATGGAAATATCTGAAGCAAAAAAAGCCTGTTCCTTTTATTCCAATGTTGATGATGAGGGAATATATTATTCTGAGGTTAGCGGAATTGTTCTTAATCTTAACCTAGAAAATGTAATACTTCCACAGGACAGCATTATTATTGAAACATCTGTAAATGTAGATAAGAACAGTCTACTTTATTCGGCTAGTATCAATGATTCTGATAACAGTTTTATAAGAGATGCTAAAGAAATTAATGTTGATGTCAATAACGGCAGAGGCACAGCTATCGCTAAGATAACTAATTTCAGCAAGGTGTCTGAGAATAACACGGTTACAATTATCGGTGAATTCACAGACACAGATATAAATGATCTGGTAATAGGTCAAAAGCTGGGTGGAAAAATCAAAAAAATATATCCTTGTAATGAATATCTCAGCATACCTAAAGCTTCTATAGTTCCAATCCAAGGATTTTCCGAAGGGAAAAACGGTTTGGTGTATTTGCTGGATGAAAAGGATGGGCTCCTCGGGAAGGAATATATCGCTAAAGAAAAAGAAGTTAAAATTATTGCAATAGGCGATAAGGAAGTAATTGTCTCCGGGCTTGAATCTTATAATGACCCTAAAGTTATTGTAAACCTGACTTACAAAGTAAAAAATGGCGTGAAGGTGTTTCTATGTCAATAAGAAAGATCTATTCTTCTGTCGCAGTAATTGTATTTATATTACTGGTTTTATGTTGTAATTACTACTTAACACAGAAATATAATCTCAATACTGTAGAATTCCATTTATCAAATGATATTACTCAGCAGGACCTGGAATCAATTGGAGAATATCAGGTTGGAAGAATATATACTATAAATTACATACTTAGGCATAACGATAGTAAAATAATCATGACTTTAGGCAAAGACAATTTTATGGAAGATATCCCCATAAGTAAAGGGTATTTTGGCGTTGAACCAAACGATACCGGGATTGTAATAGGCGATAAAATTGCAGATAAGCATTTCCATTCCACAGATATAATCGGCAGTTATTTTGATATTTTAGGGAGTAGCTATAGAATTCAAGGCATAAAAAAAAATAGTATAGAAATATATATACCATTTAATCCAAAATTACAAGATCAAGGGTGGCAAAAAAAAGTAATTAGATGCAACATTAATGAAAGTAAAGATTTCTATATGATTGTTGATGCAATAAACAACCATTTGAACTCATTAGGTCTGGATATAATAGACATTATAATATATAAAGAATTAGTTTTCAGGTATAATAATCTGGTATTAGTAATATTCATTATTTATTTAGTTTATCTTGCCCATATAATTAGTAAGCGAATGGTTAAGTCTATTATTAACATAAAAAAGGAATATTTGAAAACGAGCAGAATTACTTACTTCAAGGATTACCTCTATTCTAACAGAATAAGTATACTTCACATCACCATTATGTTATTAACATTGTCTTTTTTAGTCATTGTCATATTCAAATCCATTTTGTTAATTAAAATACCTCCAACAGCCATTCCCGATAACTTATTCTCTCTTGGCAGCTATATAGATGTTATTAAGTCAAATTATGAAAAATACAATCTCCGATTAAATACAGGCATTGATAACATACTTATGGACTCTCTAACCGTTAATTTTGTAATAATATTATACCCTGTAATGATTTTTGCCTTATGGTATTTTAAAAAAGCTAAAAATGTAAATTAAACGCTTGTTATTGTACGATATTAATATTTTTATAACACAAGGCCTAGCAGAATAATTGCTGCTAGGCCTTGTGTTATAAAAATATATATGAACAGCTTGCGCTGGACCTCTATTTATTGTCTTTTTTTCTGCCCCTGCCTGTTATCACGGCTATGCCTATTACAATCAACAGAAGCGGTATGAAATAATCCTTCAGATCGAACCTTATATAGTTTCTAAAAAGGGCTGACGCACCTATTCCTCCAAGGATTACAACCGGAACCAGAAGTCCTTTGTCATGACTGCCGAATATATAAAGCTCCAGCAGTCCTATTGCAACACCTATCAGGAACAGCGGCCAGAGATTTGCCATCAGGTGCCACCCGAAAAACACATTGGCATAAAAAAGTGCCCCGTAAGTAGTAAGTATCCCCCCTGGTACAAGTATACCGGGATTCTTATCTATTCCCGTAAAAAAGGCAAAATGCATATAAAGCCCGGGAATCAGCAAAGCCAAAGGCCATACAAAACTCCATGAAAAGTTCAAATATCCCAGATTTGACATGAGAAACAATGCTCCCAGAGCTATGAATATTGAGCCTATTACAATATTGGAATTTTTATTCATGATTTACCTCCTTGTGTAAAAGCCATAAATTTCAATAAAATATACTATATCGATGGTTATGCCTATAGCATTGCATATATATTTCAGGCATCGTCAGCCTAACCATTTTGGCCTTCTATAGTATTATACGCATACTATTGACGTATGTCTGAGAAAATAATTAACATTTGTATAATATGTTCAACCCGTGGTAGTATTATAAATATAGGTATTTATGGGCAAAAAACGTATGGAGGATAAAAATGAAGGACCTTATCAGAAAACAAATGCTGGAGCGCCGCAGCGGCATGAATACTGGCGATGTAGAAAAGTTAAGCGGTTCTATAATGGAAAGGCTTTTAGAGAGCGGACTTCTATCCTGCTTATCGGATATTATGGTTTACCTGGATTTCAAAAAGGAGGTGAAAACAGACTCAATAATAAGCTACTGCCTGGAAAATGGGAAAAATATATATGTTCCGGTGTGTATACCGGAAACCCATGAGCTTGTAGCTTCCAGAATTGTAAGCCTGGATGATCTGCATTCCGGGTTTTATGGGATCCGGGAACCGGGATTACACAGCATAAGGCTTTCAGATAGCAGGCTTCTTGATTTGATTCTTGTACCCGGCGTCGCCTTTGATAAGTCCGGGAACAGGTTGGGCTTTGGTGCAGGCTATTATGACAGATTTATGAGCCGTCTGGGCTCTGGAGTAAAAAAAGTTGCACTGGCCTATTCTTTCCAGCTTGTTGACCAGGTACCCTCCGGTGAATATGATGTACCTCTGGACTTCATAGTTACGGAAAAGGAAATTATAAATTGTACAGGTAAAAACGTGCAATAATATACATATAGAAGGTGATATAATGCTTTGGGATATATTTATAACATTTTTCAAGATAGGCTCCTTCACTATCGGGGGAGGCTATGCAATGCTTCCTGTAATACAAAGGGAAATTGTGGATAGTAAAAGATGGATGACTGACGAAGAGTTTTTGGATTCAATTGCTGTAACGAACAGCCTTCCAGGCCCTCTGGCAATCAACTGTGCCACCTTTGTGGGATATAAAAAAGCCGGAATTCCTGGTGCAATTTCAGCAGCTTTGGGCGCTGTCATGCCCTCTTTCCTTATAATATTGATAATTGCATTGTTCTTTACTACTATCAGTGAGAGCAAGGTGGTTGAGTATGTTTTTGCCGGTATAAGGCCGGCTGTAGTTGCATTAATTGCATATGCCCTTGTCAAATTGGTCAAATCAATGGGAATCAACATGATTAATGTCTCCATATCAATTGCTGTAGTTCTGATGATACTCCTGCTCAAATTTCATCCTATAGTTGCAATTGTTTTATTCGGAGCTATAGGCTTTTTCTTCATGAGGAAGGAGGCTAAAGAATGACAGTATTATTAAAGCTTTTCCTGGCCTTTCTAAAGATCGGTGCCTTCAGCTTCGGCGGAGGTTATGCAGTGTTGGCCCTTATACAGAAGGAAGTTATAGAAAGCAACAAGTGGATTTCCGCAAAGGATTTCATTGATATAGTAGCTATCGCAGAAATGACCCCAGGACCTATAGCAGTCAATTCATCCACCTTTGTAGGCTTCAAGGTAGGCTCCTTCTTAGGTGCTGCGGTTGCTACACTCGGGGTTGTTTTAGTTCCTGTCCTTATAACTCTGTTTGTTTCCGTTTATTTTAACAAATTTAAGCATCTGGATCAGGTAAACTGGATTCTCAGGGGCATACGGCCGGCAGTCCTTGGCCTTATTGCTGCCGCTTGTATAAATATTGGTGCCATCTCCCTTGTTGATGTCAAAGGAATCATAATTGCACTCCTGGTTTTTGCCGGAGTATATAAGTTTAAGATAAATCCAATTATAGCGATAATACTATCCGGCGGGCTTGGAGTAATCCTCTATGGAATTATATAGCCATAATAAAAGCTCGGAGGCATCGAACCTCCTCGCTTTTGACTGATTCTACTTTGGTAGAATGTCCACTAATCATAAAACAGGAGCATATAAATTCATGTTCCTGTTTTTTGTGTTTAAAAAGGTCTCTGTTCTGTTAATAATATTACAGGAAAGAGGTGATTTGGTGCCAGTAAGAATAGGAATACCCAGAGGAATGTATTTCTATAAATATTATCCCTTTATAAATACATTTCTGACTGAAATAGGTGCAGAGGTTGTTCCCTCCCCTGAGACCACAAAGGAAATACTTGATAAAGGTGTTTTGTACAGTATAGATGACGCTTGCCTCCCGGTAAAGGTTTATCATGGCCATGCCTACAACTTAAGGAATAATGCGGATTTTATCCTCATTCCCAGGCTTACAAGCGTGTCCAGGAATGAATATATTTGTCCGAAGTTCGGAGGTTTGCCGGAAATGGTCAAATATTCAGTGCCCGGGCTGCCCCCGGTTATTGATACCGAGGTCAACATGATAAAGTACAATAGTGGTCTGACAAAGGCCCTTTACCATATTGCGTTCAGATTAAATGTAAGGAACCCTATAAGTATCAATCGTGCAATATCAAAGGCTTTCAATACTCATTCAGCTTTCAGGGCAATGGTAGCAAAGGGCATAACCCCGGACAGGATAATTGATTCAAAGTCCAGGGCAGTTGATAAAAGCAGGTTTGTCATAGGAGTTGTGGGGCATCCGTATCTGCTGTATGACAATTTTGTCAGCATGAAGCTTATTTACAAGCTTGAAGACAAGGGGATGCGGGTAGTAACCCCGGAAATGATAGACCCGCATATTATTAATGAAAGGTGTAAAGAGCTCTCAAAAAGGATGTACTGGAGCAGCGGAAAAAATCTGATAGGCGGCGCTCTATACATTATGGACAACAGTTCTATAGATGGGATGCTCATGTTGACAGCTTTCGGGTGTGGTGTTGATTCCCTTGCAGGAGAATTCATAGAAAAGTATGCAAGAAAACATTACAACAAGCCTTATATGATTTTGAACATTGATGAACATACAGGGGATGCCGGTTTCAACACCCGGCTGGAAGCCTTTACAGATTTATTGAACTGGAGGAATGCAAATGCTGCTCACATACCCTCACATGGGCGAAGCATACATAGCAGTTAAAAGCTTAATGGATGAAATCGGGGTAAAAAGTGTAATTCCCACCTTTACTACAGAGTCGACCTTACGCCTTGGTTCTTCTATATCCCCTGAAACAATATGCCTTCCCTATAAAATCATGCTCGGTAACTATATTAACAGCATAAAGGCCGGTGCAGATACCATACTTATTACAGGAAGCTGTGGTCCTTGCAGGTTTGGCTACTATGGGCCTCTGCAAAAGCAGGCCCTTGAAGATATGGGTTATGGGGATATTGATATTATAATACTGGATCCTCCCAAAGAAGGGTATAGGAAATTCTATGAATCAATCAAGAAAATTATAGGAAATCGAAGGATAAACTTTATAAAAGCCTTCACGAATGCATACAAAGTGTGTTGTGAAATCGACAGTCTGAACGAAATCCTGTATTATACAAGACCAAGAGCGATAAACAAAGCAGAAGTCCGGAGTATAATGTATGACTTAAAAAAAAGGGTTATAGAAAAGGAAGGCTCAAAAGAAATATTGGACCTTATCGGTGAAGTAAAGCAAAAACTCAAGGAGGTACGGATCGATACATCATTAAACCCTGTAAGGATAGGGATCATCGGTGAAATTTATACCATAATCGAACCCTTTACAAATTTGAATATTGAGGAAAGGCTTGGAGACCTGGGCGTTGAAGTTCACAGGTCTATGACGGTAAAAGATTGGGCTAGAAATTCCATAGTACTGCCAATAACGGGCAGAAAGCGTTACAAGCTCGAAAGAAGACTTTCCAAACCGTACCTGCCTACCCTTATCGGCGGGCATGCACAGCAGTGTATAGGTCATGCCGTCAACTATGCACTAATGGGATATGACGGCCTGATTCAGATCTATCCCATGACCTGCATGCCTGAAATCGTGTCCCGCTCAATCCTCCCGCAGGTGGAGAAGGATTATGGGATTCCGATACTATATCTTATTGTGGATGAGCAGACCGGTGAAGCAGGATATGTAACAAGGCTGGAGGCTTTTGTGGATTATATAAGCAAAAACAGGCAATAGGCAATAGGCAACTTAGACCTACAAGTCTAGTATGTTTCCAGAAGTCTTATGCCCTATTATACACACAATTAGCGTCTATAGCCACTTATGTAACGAAAGCAGCCATGCTATAGCGGGGCATCTTATAGAAAGGTTGATTGCACCTCGAATATTATGTTCCACGAATATTCTTGCCAACTATATGCAAAACCATAGCTTCAACACAATATGTCCTGTTGAAACTATGGTTTTACACTAGCAAATGGAACTTAGAGAAGGATTCTAAACTTAGTCTCCATCAAGATTTCTATACCAATGCCAAGCTATACATGGCTGCTCTAGCCTACTCCATCTTCTCCGGATCATTGTATTCCTCCTCTGAAGGTCCCCTGAAGGGCGAGCATTCCACAAGCACATCCACGTTCCTGAGGCCTCTTTTCCAGAGGTACAGCATATAAGGTATGAAAAGTACAAGCAGGTAGAAGCGTTGCGAGAATAATATAAAATCATATATGCCGTGCAATATCACAGGGACGAAAAACCCCATCCACAGGTATCTTCTTTTATATTGCGGCTTTGCAAACTTTGCAATTCCCAAATAATACCCCATTGCGACACCGAATAGGGCATGAGCCGGAACTGCTGTTAAAGACCTTAGGAGTGCTGTGCTTAACCCCCCTGATGTCAGCACGTACGCCAGGTTTTCAACCGTTGCAAATCCTAAGGCTATAAAAACACAATACACGATTCCGTCATACATTTCGTTGAATTCTTTATCTCTCCAAATCAATAGGAAGAACAGCAGCAGTTTGAAGGATTCCTCAACGAGACCTGCAACTACAAAAGCCGTATATCCCGCCGCCAAAAGGCTGCTTCCGGTCATACCGAAAATATTGAATGCCATTTCCACAAACAAAACCGGAATGACAATAAAGCCGCCAAAAAGAAATGCCTTTAACAGTACCCTTCTTGGCTCTTTCTCGTATTTGTCCCTCATATAGAAATAGTATAATAATGCTGCAGAAGGTGCCAAAGCAGAAGCTAACAAGAACAATATAACCCCTCCATAAAAATTATAAAATTTCCTTTTCGACCATCTCTATCTGTCTTTTATTAATACCGTATAAATTATATATTTCCCTGTCTATTGAATCTGTAATATTCTTTTTTTCTTCTTCATTTTTACAGTTTTTGAGCTCTTTTGCCAATACAAGAACCGGGGAGCTGATGTCCCCCGCCATAAGCTTCAGTCTCAGCACTGTATTGGGATAATAATCATAAAGGTTGCTGCTTATTTTCTTTGCATAACATTTAAAATAAAACTCAAACAGCTTGCTGTTAAGAATAGCAGCCGCATATTCCAATGTAATGAGGCTTTGGAATTCCCTCTTGAGCTGCAAACAGTAAATATCAGCACTGCAGTAATAACCCGATTCATCAACAGCAAACCGGTTGGACGCCGATTTATAAGGGTATATGATTTTGGGAGCCTCGAATACCTCGTTTTTTCTTCCCCATTGAAGCTCATACCACTTCCTTACTCCCCTCTTACACTCTCTTCTCTCCATTAGCTTATCCCTTTGAAGTCCTATGAACTTTATTGCATTGGGATAATCCTCTTCATTCTTGATAAAGTTCGAGTAGATTACATACCTTTCAGGAGGTTTTATTGAGTATTTTTCAATATTACTGTTTTTTATCCACGGTCTTAAGAGACTCTTTTCAATATTGTATTCCCGGGCAGTAGTGCTGTTCAGTATAAAAGCCCGGTCACAGCCTGTTATGATGCCCTGATAGCTTTCGAACAGTTCTCCAAGTGTATGAGTGCCCCTATTTTCTACTAGGTTGAAAATCTCGTTTTTTTCCGGGCTCACAAGAATCCACCCGCCATCTCTGAGGTTTTCTTTGCCTATTATGAAATGTTCAAAGCAGTCTTCCTGCAGGAGATTGTAAAGCTTAGCCGGGGCATTACCTGATTTGCCCTTGTAAACACTGATATCATTGGCTTTCTGTCCCTTAATCAATGTTATAATGCATACTGCCACCCCGGCATCCTCAAAAACATGGCGGCCATAGAAGTCAACTATGTCCGTTACTGTACAATTGCTGCTTATATAGTTTCTGAGTCCTGCCGCAGAAGGTCCCTCAATAAAGTACCTTGAGGTAATAAAACTTAAAGTACCGCCTTCCTTGAGAAGGTCAATACCTCTTTTTATAAAGCAATAGGAAATATCGGATTTATCCCTGTAAATCCCTTTATAAAGCTGCTGCAGCGTTTTCTTGTATTTGCCGGAAACCTTCTTATGTCCTATGTACGGAGGATTTCCAATCACATAATCGTATGAATTATCCCAGAATTCATTCTCCCCGGCTATGAGGCTGTCGCAGCATAACAGATTAGGCTTGCACTCCCTGCCGGCCAATTCCTTCAAAGAATTTGCCGCGCTGTCCAATGCTTCCCGGTCAATATCAGCACCCCACAGGTTGTTTTCCACGATAAACTTGCCCAAGCCTTCCTCCTGCAGAATTTTTTTAAGTCCTGCGTTATTTTTTATTATGCTCTCATAATTGTCTTCAAATTTCTGCTTTAATATTCCGAAAGCCTTAATAAGAAAGAGGCCTGTACCACAAGCAGGATCAAGTATCCTCAAATAGGGGTCGGCTGCCGGGTCAAGCTCTTTCAGAGCTTTTTCCGCCATATAGCCGACAACCTCAAAGGGGGTATAGAATACCCCCCCATTCTTTCTATCCTTGCGGCTCTTTTTGGATTGAACCATGTCACTTTGCTTTAATATTGCGTCAAGCTTGCTCATAATTACCTCTTATTACACCGTGTTATAACGGTTTTGCTATCAGTACCCTTCCCTGAAGGGGCTTTAATCCGGCATTCAGTATGCCGTCCTTGACTTCAAAGGCTCTGTTTCTTTCAAGAAAATCATACATGGTACCGCAAAACCATTGACCGATATTTACCTGAACCTGTCTTTCAGCATCCTTACTGCTGTTGACAAGTACAACAGCGGTATTGTTGTGTGCAGGGTTCCCGAACATATCCCTGCCGTTGTCTATTTTCCTTATATAGCCCAGGACATCCCCTTCAGCATAGATGGGAATCCATTTCCCAGTACTGAATATATCATACCGTTTTCTTAGCCTTATTGTCATTCTGAACCATTCAATAAGCTCCATGTTTTCCTTTCCCCATGGATAGGTGCGCCTGTTCAGCGGATCACTGTAGCCTTCCACACCCGCTTCATCCCCATAATAAACAGACGGCACTCCGGGAAAAGTCATCTGTACCAGTGTCATCAGCTTAAGCCTTGCAACTGCCAGCTGTTTTTGGCTTTCTGAAAGCCTATACCTTTCCTTTTCCCGCAGTAGCATACCCTCTTCAGCAGGGGCATCCCCCAATATGGTAAGGATCCTTGCCACATCATGGGTTCCAATTAAGTTCATATTGCAGTAAAAATTATGGAGAGGATAGTTTTCATATATTTTCATAAAGGCTTCCCTTGCATTTGCTGCATCTCTTCTGTTAGTGAGGAAATCAATCATTATTGACCTGAATGGATAGTTCATCACCGAATCCAATTCCTCTCCCATAAGGTAGCTGCGCCTTTTGCCATAGCTGATTTTATTCGATGCATCCTCCCATACTTCACCTAACAGCACAGAATCAGGGTCTTCCACTTTTATGGTTTTTCTTATGAGGGCAATAAACTCATCCGGGAGCTCATCAGCCACATCAAGGCGCCAACCTTTTGCACCCTGTCTTATCCAGTGTTTTATTACACTATCCTTCCCTGTAATTATAAAATCAATATATCCGGGATCCATTTCGTTCACGTTGGGAAGGCTTTCAATGCCCCACCAGCACTCGTAGGAATCCCGGCAGCCCTTGAAGCTGTACCATTTATAGTAAGGTGATTCCGGTGACTGGTACGCCCCTGTACCCGGGTAATTGCCATACTTGTTGAAGTAAATGCTGTCGCTGCCTGTGTGGCTGAATACCCCGTCAAGTATTATTGATATTCCGAGCTTTCCCGCTTTAGCGCAGAGTTCGCCGAACACCTCATTGCTGCCAAACATGGGATCAATTTTTTTATAATCTCCGGTATCATATTTATGGTTGCTCGGGGATTCGAAGATCGGGTTCAGGTATATCGCGTCCACACCTAATTCTTTCAGGTAATCCAGCTTTTCAATCACTCCCCGGAGGTTTCCTCCAAAAAAGTCCCACCTGGAAATGGAGCCCTTTTCACAGTCCTTAATATACATTGGAGTGTCATCCCAGCTTGCATAAAGAAAGCTGTTCTTTTTGGGGTTTAGCACTTTGCCATCCTTACTTCCATTATAAAAACGGTCAACAAAAATCTGGTACATAACCGACTTTTTAAACCAATCCGGAGTTCCGGCATCCTCCTTATAAACAGTAATCTGGTAGCAGGGAGGTTTGGAGCTGTATATTTTCCCTACTCCCCCGAAATATCCTTCGTTATTACCGTAATAATATACCGTGCCATCAAGGGCAATTTCAAAATAATACCATAGTATACCAGGCTTCTGGGGAGCAAATATATCTACAGTGTAAACCGTCTCTTGAGCTTTCGCTTCCCTTATACCCATAGGTATTCTTGTTTCGCTTCCGTCATCCGCTACCAACACTATACTGGCTGCATCCGCTATTTTACTGCTGTCTAGCTGAAGCTTCATATTTATGCGGCTGCTGCAAGCTACCGCCCCGAATGGAGATCGGTAAAACTCCTCGTGTGAATTATGAAAGATCATATAATCTGACAATATATCACCTGCTTATAGCTATACTCCTTACTCCCCATATTCCGGTTGCATACTCGCTTATGGTCCTGTCACTTGAAAATACACCGGAGTGCGCAATGTTTTCTATGCTCATCCGCATCCAGCGGGTATTCTGCTTGTATAGCGCATCTATTCTGCCTTGCGCCTGTACATAGGAATCAAAATCCTTCAGCACAAAGTATTCATCATTTTGCAGCAGTAAATGGTTGTATATATTCATGAATTCAATGCTGCTGACCGGGAAGAACCCGTTTATCAGCTGGTCAACAACCATTTTGATGCGTGGGTCGCTGTTATACATCTCAATGGAGCTGTACCCTCCGCTCCTGTAATAATCCAATACTTCCCTTTCAGTCATACCGAAGATAACTATATTTTCGTCTCCTACTTCATCCCTTATCTCAACATTCGCACCATCCAGAGTCGCTATTGTAACGGCACCATTCATCATAAGCTTCATATTTCCGGTACCGGATGCTTCCTTGGTGGTTGTTGATATCTGTTCGCTGACATCCGCTGCAGGTATTATCCTTTCTGCAAGGGATACCTTATAATCCTCCATAAATACAACCTTTATCCTGTCCCTCACGGACTTATCATTATTCACTTTCTGGGCTAAAGTATTAATAAGCTTTATTTCCTGCTTGGCCAGCTGATATCCTGGTGCAGCTTTTGCGCCGAATATAAAGGTTCTCGGAGTAATCTCAAGGTTGGGATTTTCCCTCAGCCTGTTATATAAATCCATTATATGAAATACATTCAGAAGCTGCCTCTTATAAGCATGCATTCTTTTAACCTGAACATCGAATATTGAATTGACATCAACATCTACCGAATACTTTTCCCTAATAATTTTTGCCAGCTCCAGCTTATTTCGCTGCTTTATTTCATGGACTTTTTGCTGGAATGCAGGATCATTCTTGTATTTCAATATATTTATCAATTCTGTAGGGTGTTTGGTCCAGCCGCTGCCTATAGTCTCCTTTATAAGCTCAGCAAGCTTGGGATTTGCTTTCAGAAGCCATCTTCTATGAGTGATTCCATTTGTTTTGTTGTTGAATTTGTATGGGTAAAAATTATAGAAATTGGAAAGCTCTTGCTTTTTCAATATTTCTGTAT
>JBLNDG010000122.1:0-28816 GCA_050261415.1 Caulobacteraceae bacterium
TACCTGATTTTTTAATCATTCGACAAGGTGTCCGGATATGCCGTTATGCTGTCCGGATAATTCCGAAACGCTGTCCGGATGTTGCCGGAATCAGTGTCCGGATGCGGCCGAAATATGCAACCGTTATATCCCATCTCACGTATCTTTTTCTCAATTTCAGAACCCATAATCCCTTTCTCCAGTAATTCATCTATCCCTTTTATGTATGGTGTTAGTTTTCCGCTTTTCTTTTTACAATAGGAAGCATGAATTGGATTAAAATTTTCATCAAGATATTTCCGAATTGTAGATCTATCAATGCCGGTGCGCTTTGATATCTCACGATTACTATAACCAATTTTTCTCAACTCACGTACTTCATTCACACGTTCCATTTTTAATTTTACTTTTTCTTCGTGCTCAGTCATCATTTTTGTTTTGAATAAAGATTCTCTTTCTTCAGGCGTCATTGCCATCAATTTATCATAAGCTCGTATATCCATATTTATACTTCGGCAAATTGAGGTTTTACATTTTCCTGCTGATAGAAGCTGTTCTATCTTTTCATATTTTTCTTTTAATGTAAGTTTTCTATTTTTATTTGCTTGCTTAATTGTTTTTGTTTCTTCATCAGAAATCACCAAGCTGGTCGTTTTTATTAAGATTTGTGGCTTTAGCTTCTTTTTTAGATAATCCTTACCGTATGAAGTTAGATTCTTCAGTAAGTGAAACCGGTCACTTATTTGTAAAGCTCCCGGATGCGCATCTGTGATCGCATTATTATAGGTGATAGACCCATCTCTTGATACTATATGAAGATTTGGATATGTTTTTAGCCATTTGCAGACAATTTCATAATCTCTGGATTCTATCATATCAATAATTTGACGTTTGGAGATATCTACCATAATTGTGCCATAGCTTTCTCGTTTCTTAATGGCAAAATCATCAATGCAAACAGCTATCACAGTTTCTTTATCAACTAAAGGTATTTCTTTTTTTTAAAAGATTGCAGATAGTGCTTTTACCGACATCCACAACATTCTCCTTAAGAACTTTAGATGCTGCAATAGAACTGCAGTTTAATGACAAGCGTACAATTTCATCCTCAAGGCGCCGTGTTTTCTTTGCCTTATTTGAAAGGAAATTAAATCTTTCTGCAAAGGTAGTATGTTTACAATCAGGATTTTTACAAAACATTTTTCTGTTACGTATAATAATAAATACTTTATTACCTTGTAATGGAAGATCCTGAAAAGTTCTGCTATATGTTGAGTGTTTTTTTGATGATGGCCAGCCACAGAATGGACATATTAATTCTTTACGGTTGGATGTTACTGTTATATAATATTTCCCTTCAATTATTTCATGACAAAGGTAATCCAGATTTTGATCTAACTGTTTAATAATCTCATCCATGAAATGGCCTCTTTTCTTTTGTTAGTACCTAATTTATTATATCATACTTTTATGTTAATTCAACTAACTTTGGAAAGAACCCAAATTTTAGGCCACTTACCGGTTTAAAATTAGGCCACCAATTCATAAAAAATCAGTCCACATTTGCCTGCTTTGAAAGAGCCTGCTTAAACCTGTAGCTTTCCCCATTAATGTTCAGTATGTGTGCATTATGGGTCAGACGGTCAAGTAAGGCAGCCGTCATTTGTTCATCGCCTAACACCTCCCGTCCATTTCGGAAACTCTAAGTTTGTAGTTATGATCAGGCTACCTCTCTCATATCGGGAGGAGCAAAACTGGAAGAGAAGTTCGGCTCCTACTTTGCTGAAAGGTACATAGCCTAATTCATCAAGAATTACTAAATGCGGCGCCAGCCACTGTTTTTCAAGCCTATTTAAACGATATTCCTGCTGCGCTGCAAGCAATTCATTAATTAAACCGGCCGCCGTATAGAATTTTACCCTCATGCCTTGCCGACATGCCTCATAACCGAGTGCAGTCGCAATATGGGTTTTACCTACTCCGGAGTTACCTATCAACAGGACATTTTCTTTTCTTCGGATATATTCTCCCTGCATAAGTTTCAGCACCCTCGGCTTGTTTAGGGAGGGTATAGCAAGAAAGTCGAAGCTTTCAATCGTTTTGATCACCGGAAAACCCGCTTGTCGGATTCCTCTCTGAATCCGATTGTTTTCCCGCTGGTGTATTTCCTGCTCCAATACGCCCAGCAGGTATTCTTCATAATCCAAATTATTGTCCGCAGCTTCTTTTCATTATACCATATAAGATAATTGTTGAGTTCATTTATGAACTGTTCTATTGAAACACCTTGCCAGGAACGGTTGTAAAACATCTCATTCTTAAGCCTTCCAAAGAAGCCTTCACAAGCAGAATTGTCCGGTGAACAGCCTTTCCTTGACATCGACCTGATCAATCCGGCGCTTTCGACCCTCGAAATCCAGCCTGGCCATCGATAATGACTTCCCCTGTCTGAATGTAATATTGGATGTTCCTCATCTGATAGTTGACTGATGGCGTCGTCCAGCATTGTATTGACCAACTCCGCGTCAGGGCTGGTTCCTATTGTCCAACTGACTACTATCCCATCAAAGCAGTCAATTATCGGCGAAAGATAAACCTTACCAGCAGGTATATGGAATTCAGTAAGGTCGGTCAGCCATTTTTGGTTTGGAGCATCGGCATGGAAATTACGGTTGACTATGTTTTCCGGGGCTTGGCTTATCTCTCCTTTATATGAACTGTAGTTTCGTTTTTTCCTGTATGTAACCGTAAGCTTCTCATCTTTCATTATTCTTCGGATAACCTTTTCCGAGACTGTCTTTCCTTTATGTTTAATTGTTATATGCACTCGCCTGTATCCATAACGACTTTGGTTTTCATAAAAAGCATTTCTCACTTCTGCCCTCAGGCTGGCATATTTATCAGGCTGTTTCTGGGTTTCTTTCTGATAATAATAACTGCTTTTTGACAGACCTGTCATTTCAAGCAGTTCATTCAGCGGATATTTTGTTCTGAGGGCATCGATCAGCATTGTTTTTTCCCTGTTTGTCAGATCCCGCTGGTCGATGCCCAGGCCTTTTTTTACGATTTCAGCCGCCTTTTTTAGAATATCCAGTTCCATTTGTTTTCGATATATCTCTTTTTTCAGCAACTCAATTTCAGCCAAAAGCGCCTCCCTGTCATCGGGAAACGACTGTTTTCCGGACTTCTTCATAATCTTTTTGTACTCCTTACCGAGCAGTTCATTCTTCCATTTATACAGGGCACCCCTGCTGGTACCCATTCTGTCAGCAACGGCAGCCGCAGAACCTTCCCTTGCGCACAGTTCAATGACTGCCTCTTTTTTCTGCTCCTCAGAAAATTGTATCATTGTGCCGCATTTAATACGAGCTTTTCGTTTACCGGGTGCCAATTTGTCGATCCATTCTGCAAGTTCTTCCCTTGATGGATATTCCAATGCCCTCACGGTACGAGAAATATTACGTCCTTGTTCCAGGTAGTAATCAACAGCAGCTTTCATTTGCTCAGTTGTATACTTAGGGCGCTTGATGTATTGCTTGTGCAGATCACCTGTTTCCTTATACTCTTTATACCATCGGACCAACATTTTGCGATTCGGATATCCGAGGTCCCGTATAGTATCGGCTGCACATAAATCATACTTGATATACAGCTTTACTGCTTTCATTCGTTCTTCATAGGAATACATAGGACACCTCCTGGCTTATTTTTAAGTCCAGGTTTTTGTCCGCACCCCCAAGTGGATACTTTAATTATGCCGGTAACACATTTATGTAAAGTATGGCAGCACACAAAAAGGTGCAGGAAGACTGCTGTATGAAAACCTTCGTAATGCATTAAAAAAGCAGGGGTTTGTAAAGGCTATTGCAGTTCTTGGCTGTCCGAATGAAGGAAGTGAAATTTTCCATCAGAAAATGGGTTTTTCTCTCGTATCAACGTTGCCGAATATTGGATTTAAGCATGGCGCGTGGCATGACATTAAGTACTACGTTCTTGAACTCAACCCATACCGTGATGATATGCCGGAACCGCTGGAGTACCATCAAATAAGGCAGAATCGCCATATAACCGATTCCACATGATCCGCCTTTGATTTACCGGCTATGTCGCTGCCAGCCAGAGTGAAATTGCTGGGTTTTTTCATTTCCTTCACCCGCTCCATCTTTAATGCGACAGGCAGAACACATCCTGGTAAGGATGAGGTCGCCAGTTCAATATGGTTAAGGGCTCCGGAACGAAAGCCTTGAGATGCTGGGAAATAAAGCATTTCAGAGCTTTTTCATTTTCTTCCGACATCTCATCTAACCTTATCTTTCGCTGCTAAAAACTTATTCTAATTTAGAAAAGTTAGATTGAGTCTACAGATATTACCTAAGCTTGCACAGTATCTGTAATTTTTTCAAGCTGGAGAGTTTTGCCCTTTATGTTTAAGAATCGCATTAGCCGTTTGCATTTTCTTGTTCTATCGCACATATTCCTATAACTGGCAGCTTTCTGGCCGACCGCCTGTATTAAGATATGCAGTTTCAATTTCTTTATAAAATACTATATTCTGCATGTGATCAGATTTTCGACAAATGAAACCAGTCACTTATTTGCAAAACTCCCGGATGTGCATCTGCAATTGTATCAGCTCTTTTTGTCTGGCATTAAAGTACAATTTAGTAATAATATATTTGAAGAGATGATATATGACTGTTTTAAGAATATATTTCACTCAGAGAGAAAACGTTTTACGAGTTCATACTTATTGTTAAAACATCAATATTATTATAAAGCTATATATGTACTGCAAAATATGTCGAAATATAAGAAATAAAGTAATAAAAGTTATATATTGACATTTACCCTTGTGCATATTATAATAAACTACGAGTTGTGTAGAAATATATAATATTAAGTAAACAAGATTTTTATACAAATTCTGAAATATATTAGCGTCGGTGGGTCGCGTTAGTATATGATGATGTAATAGCAAGCTTTGTTCTGTAGTGCTGTTTGAGCATGAAATGAATAATTATGTTTTTTTATGTTTACAATAAAAACTTAAAATATACTATTAGTCGATACCGAAATATTGTTAATCCGATTAAATTATGAATATTTCTGATGCAGCAACATATCTTACAATTAGCGACAGACATTCATACTTTTTAACAATGAGTTTCTATCCTAACATTTCTAATTTAAAGTCATAGGCGTGTTTTTAGCGGAGATGATGATAATTGATTAATGTCTTAAATGATTTGCTGGAATACAATGCTACTCATTATGGAGATAAGGTCGCTGTGATCGATAATGATGTTGCATATACATATAGAGAGATATTCGAAATGGTTGTTCGGTTATCATCATACTTAAAAGATAAATCGGTAAACAGATATGATCGTATTGGTATAGCGATGCATAATTGTATAGAACACATCGTCTCTATATTTGCTATCGCCAGGGTTGGCGCAATTTTTGTTTCAATTCATCCGGGACTGACAAAACATCAAGTGATTCATATTATTGAAAACTGTTCACTGAAATATTTGATTTCTTTAAAGAGTGACAAGCCGCGATGCTTGGATGGAATCCCTGAGTCCAGCATATTAAAATTTGAAGACAGCGAATCCACTGTTATACCCGGGCTGACGACTTCCGATGTATGTATTACTGATCGTGATGTAGCATCAATAATATATACTTCCGGATCTACCGGAAAACCAAAGGGAATTATGATCACCCATGATAATTTAATAGCAGGTACGAAATCTGTAAGCTCGTATTTGTCTCTTAGCGATAAAGATAGAGTGCTTTCAATATTGCCTTTTAATTTCGACTATGGATTAAATCAACTATTAACATGTTTTTATGTAAATGCAACATTAATTATAAAATATCCATTCACCATGTATGAAATTCCTTACCTGCTGCATCATTATGAAATAACTGGACTGGCAGGTATACCAGCCATTTGGACGCAAATAGTACAGCAACGAAACATCAGGAACTATAATTATGACAAATTGCGATATATTACAAATTCCGGAGGTAGCTTATCCAGCAATACCATTGATTTACTTTCGAGTATTTTCTCACAAACGGATATTTATTTAATGTATGGATTAACAGAAGCATTTCGTAGTACATATTTAGACCCGAAAGAATTTCTAAGGAAAAAAGGTTCTATTGGGAAAGCCATACCTAATGCAGAAGTTATGGTTATAAATGAAGAAGGAGTTCTGTGTAAACCTTACGAAATAGGTGAACTTGTAACGAGGGGGGCTATGGTAACATTAGGATATTGGGGAGACAGGGATGCAACCGAAAAAGTATATCGACCTAATCCAATTATGCCTCCGGAAATTGGCGAAAAAGACATCGTCGTATTTTCCGGTGACCTGGGTTTTTACGACGAAGAAGGATTTTTGTATTTTGTAGGAAGAAAAAACCTGATGATAAAGCGCAAGGGATATCGTATTAGTCCAAGTGAAATAGAGGAAGTTCTATATAAGATAAACGGTATAGAAGAATGTGCAGTTTTTGGAATAAAAGATGAAACTGAAGAAGAAATGATAGTTGTTTGCATACGACTTTCGGAAAAAGATATCGATAAGGAATTACTATATACGAAAATTAATGAAACATGCATTGAATACCTTCCGAGTTATATGCATCCTGATAGGATATTTTTATTGGATGAATTCCCGAGAACTGCTTCAGGCAAAATTGATATACCAAAATTAAAAGCAATGTACGAGGGGAAAAGCAGTGATAAATGATGATATAATTACAGCACTGGCAAAAAAATACAATACTCCGCTTTATTTATATGATGGCAATATCATTAGTGAAAAGATAAATAGAATGAAAAAATTGCTTCCGCCTGATACTGTCCTTTTTTATTCTATTAAGGCAAATCCACTTATCGGTATTACAAGATTGATGCGAGAAAAGGGTTGCAAGGTTGAAGTTGCATCTGATGGAGAAATTGAAATAGCATTGTGTGCCGGTTTCAATGGTGCTGATATTATTTTTACAGGGCCAGGAAAGACAGAAGAAGAAATTTTATTTGCTATTGAAAAAGGTGTTTATTGCATCATTGCTGAATCATATGAAGAAATTTTATGCATAAATTCATTAAGTAAAAAGTTAAACAGAGTCACTAACATCGGACTTAGGTTGAATCCTTCCATCGATAACATAAGTGGATCCGTTATTATGGGAGGGGTTTCTCAGTTTGGTATTTCTGAAGAATTTGTTGATAACATAATTCCAAAAGTTAAATCATTAAGCAACATACGCTTGATAGCTTTACATTCATACCTTGCAAGTCAGCAACTAGATGCCGGTAAAATTGTTGATAACGTAAGACATATATTTAATTTATATAATGAATTGATAGAAAAGCATTCACTCGACATTGAGTTATTAGATTTTGGAGGAGGGTTTGGTGTTCCGTACTTTCCCCATGAGCATGCGTTGGACGAAGATAGACTTAGGAATGGATTGGCTGAAGTATTTACTAATAAAAAAGAAGGTATAGTTTTAGCTTTTGAGAGTGGAAGATACTTGCTGGCGGATGCGGGTGTTTATATTACAAAGATAATATATGTAAAAGAATGCAAGGACAAATTATTTGCAATAGTAGATGGTGGAAGTCATCACTATTCTTCATTAGCATTTCTAGGGCGATACATCCGGCATAACTTTCCTGCACGAATAATTTCGGAAAAAAAGCAAATTAAGACTGCTACTGTGACTGTTTGCGGTAAGCAATGTGCTCCCACGGATATCCTTGCAAAAGATATCGAATTGAATATGCCGAATGCAGGAGATCTGATGATTTTTGAAAAATCCGGAGCATATGGTTTTAGTATGAGTCCTGTACTGTTTTTAAGTAATAAAACCTGTACTGAATTATTACTACTCGAAGACCGCGTGTATTTACTGCGTGAGAGTATGGGAAGAGAGTTTTTTGCAAATATACAAAAATCAAACGAAAATTATATCAGGATACAGGATTTATGAACATACGAGAACATTTTAAAACTGTTCCAGGCGAATCATGCCTGGCTGGAAACATTGCGAATATTTTGATGTATTATGGATTTTTTTATGCAGAAGAAGACATAGTTATTCTTGGTGATGGGTTGAATATACAATACAGAAGAACGCAAAATGGTAATGTCTTACTTGATGCCGGAAACCCGTCAGGACTTTTCCTCAGAAAGTATGGCGGCGGTTTAATCAAACGTTTTACGAAAATTAATGAGGAGAGCATGAACTTTTTAGTTCAGTCTATTCGGCAAGGTAATCCTGTTGTTTGCTTTACACCATACCAGTTTGTTGCCGATTATATAGATGATGCCATGGACAGATACTTTCATTCGGTTGTTATCCTGGATGTTTACCCGGAAGAATCGGCAGTTTTTATCAGTGATGCTTGCCGCCCAGGTTTTAACAAAACAACATATGAGGGAAAAGTTCCGCTGGAATCTTTATTATCTAGAGATTTGCTTTTGCTTTGTGAGATCGATTTTCCATCTATAAAGAGATTATCACGAAACCAAATCGAATCAGAGGTTTTGCAAAAGATTTTATCTTATGTAAATCAAAAAAGCAGTTCGAACGATTATCAACCACACTCTATAGAGCATTTTGCTGCAGATATTCCAATGATGTATGACCAGTTTGAGCAAAATATTCAATCATTTGCGATTGATCTTGTGTTTATTATGAAAAATTATGGCTTATTATTAAATAAAACTTATATATATACTTTCCTAACCAAACTTTTTGGTGAACTTCCCTTAATACAGAAATACAAGGAGTTGATACAACAATGGGAAATTGTTTGTAAGCTATTAACAAGGGGAGGAATACGAAAATCAAAGAGTGACTTTGTTAAAGCCCGAGATAATATCCTGAGATTGGAACAGGATGAATTGTTCCAACTTAGAAAAATAATGGATGAGAATATAAAATAAAGGTGGAGCAGCAACATGAGTAGAGATTATCCGATTATTGGCATTACAGCGAGACACAGAGACCGGTCTGCAGATGATGGTATCACTGCACTTGGTAACCGTATACATTTTGCTGTTATTGGGCATTCGTGGGCAATTGTAAAATGTGGCGCATTGCCGGTTATCCTTCCTATACCGGAAGAGGGTAATTACTGTGAAATATCAAAACGATACCTTAATATGATTGACGGACTTATTATCACAGAGGGAGAGGACATGTCTCCATCTACATACGGAGCAGAAAAAGCTAAAGAGTGCTCAGATGAACTGGATGAACGCAAGGATGCATTTGAGTTGGAAATCCTGCGCCAGGCATGTGAAATGGATATGCCGATTCTTGGGATCTGCAGGGGAATACATGTTCTTAATGTGTTGTTTGGTGGTACTTTATGTCAGGATATTCCTACCTATTTTGAAAGAAATATTGAGATTAGGCATTGTGCAGATGGGGATGAGAGATATCGTAATTTCCACAATGTTCGTTTAGCGGATAACTCGATTGTAAAGAGATGTTATAAAAAAAATGAGTTGCTTGTAAATTCGATCCATCATCAGGCTATTGCTAATTTGGCTGGATCTCTGACGCCGACAGCCTGGAGCGATGACGGCGTAATCGAGGCGGTAGAAATGCGCGATAAACTTTTTGTACTTGCATTACAATGGCACCCGGAACGTATATGGGATGAAGAACCAATTCATCTTAAAGTTTTTGAAGAGTTTGTGGTATGTGCCAGACAATACATGATGAGATGAGTTGTAATATTAATAAAGAAAAAATTTGCAATAATGTTGCACAGATAAGGATCATTGCCGAACAACTGTTTCCTATAGATAATATTATCGCATTGAAAAAATCTAGATATGGCTTGGAAGCAAAGACTTTTGAGCTGAAAACGACAAGGGAGGAATTTGTGCTTAAATGTTATCCTGCTTCCAGAATATCTGATGTACAAAACGAAACTCATATTATTGAATATTTAAATGCAAACGGCATTCCTCCATTTTTAGTGAAGAGCCGGGATGGCAACCGTTATGCGATCAGTAGATACGGAATATTCGTTTTGCTGAAACGCATTAAGGGTGTTCACCAAAAGCGTATTAAAAATCAAAAACAGGCAAAAGCTTTTGGGATGGAATTAGGCAGGATACATAATATTTTAAGTGGATTATCATCAGATAAAAGTATCCCTGATGTCAAGTGTATTGATTATATCTTAGGCGTAAAAAATCAGTTAAAGCAATGTGATCGCTGGAAAGGGAGTACATGTGCAAGAGAATTTATTCAAACTGTAGAATCTGTTAACTGGTTATCGTTTTCTAAAAAATGGTATACAAAAGGTGTAATCCATTCTGATATAACAATTGATAATTTGATCTTTAATAACGATGCAATATATGTGATCGATTATGGTGATGCCGGAGTTGGCTGGCTTTTAATGGATCTTAGTATTTCAATTATCAGCCTTGCCATTATCGACAAAAAGTTTGTTGATGAAATATTCAGGCAAATCCTTCTTGGGTATAGAGCAACATCCATGTTGAATGATCATGAGTATAAAGATCTGGGAGAATTCATAAAGTTAGGCTGCTTACGAAAATGGTCGGCATATTTTGATTATCTTCAAAATCGTAATACTGTAATAAAGAAATACGATATTTACTTAAATGCAATAAATTTACTTCCATCTATTGATAAAAAAATAAGAGGATGTCTATGAGAAATATAATCAATTAAAACATTAAGGAGGAATAAATTTGAATAACATTGATTTTAAAACATCTGCACTGCTCATTATTGATGTGCAAAAGGATTATTGGAATTTCCCACAGCCGATTCGGGATGACTTTATTGAAACCATTCAAGATCTTGTGGGGCGGTTTAAAAAACGAAATGTAACAATAATTTATGTTAAACACATCAGTCGGCGACCCGGAAGATATTTTCAAAAGAATACTCCTGGCAGCGAATTGATTGATGATTTGCATCCTGATGAAAATGATTTTATTATTGAAAAAAATACACCCGGATGTTTTTATGAAACAGATTTGGACAAAATTTTAAAAGAAAAAGGTATTAAAACGCTTTTTATTGCAGGTTTGCAGACTCATCACTGTTGCGATACTACTTGCAGAGAAGCTTCGGCCAGGAACTACACTACGTATATCGTAAAGGATGCAGTAGACACATTTGATATTACCGGAATTGATGGTAAAAATATCGAAAGATCTGTTTTAAATTATATCACGTTAAGTATTCTTGGAGACGGGTTCTGCAAAATTATAAGCCTTGAAGATATACCCAAATAAGCAAATTTGTGTAAAAAACAGGACTAAGAAGTAAGGAGGTTTATTTTATGCTGAACAAAATTAACACAAAGAACGGAAACGGTTATCAGGCAGTTGCTCTTTATTCCGGCGGTACAGATTCTACTGTTGCAGCATTGTTGGCAAAACCTGTTGTAGGCGACAATATACTTCTATTAATGATCGATTTGGGATGTACGGAAGAAAGTATACAGCAGGCTCGTAAACGTGCTGAAATCCTTAAAATGGATTTTCATGTCATTAACGGAGTGAAAGATTTTGCGCAGCGGTTTATCAGCGAAGCCATTCGGATGAATGGTTCATACTTTGGGTATCCTCTCGGGACGCCTTTGGGCAGGGCATATATGATGGAGATTGCTTTGGACTTTTTAGACAAAAACAGTAACATACGGCGCTATATAATTCATGGGTGCAATGCCAATCAAAATACACGGTTCCGAATTGAAAAACTTTGCAAATCCGATCAGAATATAGTTGCAATCGGTCCTCTTACCACAAAAAAATATACCCGTGAAGAAAAATGTCAGATACTTTTAAATCATAATATTCCAGTCACCGATGGGGATAACTATGCTCAGGACGAAAATATTTATTGTCGTGCATTAGAAGGAGATGTTTTTAACAATCTGGCATGTATTGATGAAAACATATACAAAATTACCTGTAACCCAATTGATGCACCTAATGAGCCGGAGGTTATCTCGATAGGCTTCAAAAATGGAATTCCGGTCTCGCTGAATAATGCAGAAATGGATCTTGATGAGATCATTATTAAGTGCAGAGAACTTGGCGCAAAACATGGAATTGGCCGGATTATTAGCCTTGAAGATACTATCCCCGAACTTGGTTATAAAGAAAGAGGTATCTATGAATCACCTGCCAGTGTAATATTATCTACGGCACATCAATACCTTGAAGGAATCATATTAAACAAAACAGAACGCCTGATCAAAGCGGATCTTGATAAAAAGTGGTCTGAAATTGTATACAGAGGCGATTGGTTTGGTTCTGACAGAAAAGAGATTTCAGAATTTTGCAAAGTATTCTACGAAAAAACTAACGGTACAGTATACTTACAGTTATACAAAGGGTCTGTTTGGATTCTGAATGCAGATGTGCCTAACTCTCTACTGATTAAAGACAGTCACGGAGCTTATTAATAGCATCATATGCTTAAAATAACGTTTCAGGCAGAGTAACAGCAATGCTAAAAGGTGGTGTTTGATATGTCTTACAATACCGTAGATGAAATGTTTCAAACAATTAGAGATATTTTATTAAAAACTATTCCTAATATTCAGACGGAGAATCTTGATGAAAATACTGATTTGTATGAAGTCGGATTGGATTCAATTAATAGCGTGAATTTTGCTATGGCAATCGAAGAACAATATAATATTACGTTCAAAGATGAACATATATTAGGGCAAAACTTCGCAACGATTGGTAGAATAAAACAGCTGTTAAAGGGAGAATATATAAAATGAATATAGCTCTCATCAGTTTCCCAATGATAGAACGTAATTATAGCCGCAAAGAGCGTTCACAGTCCAGAGGGGAAATCGGCAATCATTTAGGTATTGGTTATATTGGGGCTGTTTGTCGTGAAGCAGGCCATAATGTAACACTATATGATTGTCCGAATGAAGATATCAGCTTTCCCCGTCTCGTTGAACTAATAAATGCAAATACATATGATGTTATTGGAATTTCTCTATATTATCCTACCCGGCACCTGTTAGGAAGATTCTTATCCCGCCTTAATTCACGCGATGCTTTTATCGTGCTTGGAGGGCATTATGTAAGTACTGTGCCGGAAGAAATACTTTTTAATTTCCAACGTGTTGATTGTGTTGTTATCGGAGAAGGCGAAAATGCAATAGTACAGCTTCTAAGCGCACTCTCGGAAAATAAAAGGGATTTTTCGAATATTCCCGGTATTTGCTATCGTAACGGAACAGAAATTGTTCAAACCTCAAAAGCTGTCATTATTAAAGATTTGGATCAAATACCTGAACCGATTAGAAATCTGGTACCAAACCAAAAAGTTACTCCTGTAATTGCAACACGAGGATGTTATAAGCGTTGCGCATTTTGCGATGTACGGAGTTTCTATGAAAAATGCGAAGGGCCTGTTTATCGTTGGCGAAGCCCGGAAAATGTAGCAAATGAAATAATCAAATTAAGCAAGTTAGGCCTCAAGTATTTTGATATTATAGATGACAATTTTCTTGGAGTTTCCCGGGTTAAAGGTTGGATCGATACTTTTTGCTCAGTATTAGAGAAAGCAAAGGTAGAGGTCGAACTAGAAATAAACACCAGGGTGGATAATTTATGTTATGAAGATCTTGTCAAGCTGAAAAAAGTAGGCTTAGTCGAAGTCGGTCTTGGCATTGAAAATGGGAATGAACATGTTTTAAAGCGTTTTAACAAAAAAGCTACTGTTGAGCAAGCTAAACAGGCGGTTCAATTACTAAGGAAGCTTGACTTGAGAATTGGTTCTGGATTTATCTTTTTTGAACCGGATACGATTTTGTCGGACATTTTGGTAAATATTCGTTTTTTAAGAAAGATTGACTATTTTTCATTTACGACTGCAATGCCGATATGTTTGTTCCGACCGCTTGTTCTGGTACCTGGAACACCGTTGTATATGCGATATAAGGAGCAGAACAGGTTATCAAATAAATACCCTGGATATAGTTTCTCTGATGAAAAGACACAGATTCTGTTTAACTTATTAGAGAATATCAAGCAAAGATTTGATACGATTTCTCATACTATCATTTCTATGTATCCTCAACATTCGGTTGAAAGAACCCGCTTGCTTGAGGAGCTGATAGAAATAGAATTTTGCTTTATAGAAAGCGTAATAGACGAAATCGAAAGAGGGAAAAAAGATACATTTTATTCAATGGATGCATTACATGAAAACCTGGATAAGTTTGAAAGAACTATTGGTCATTAAAAAATTGTTGAATTTACCAAAACGGAAAAATTTTGAGGAGGATGAAAAGCATGTTGGATATGGAAAGAATGAAAAACCATTTATTGGATTTGGGCGGAACTTATATTTATAATCATGCCAGACGTTGCCTTGTTATCGCTAAAATGTTGGCTGAGGAAGAAAAAATGATATATAACGATGACATTTTAACGTTCTCCTGTTATTTCCATGACATCAGTGCATTTAAACCGTACCGTCCCGATGGGGCGTTTGACCATGCGGAGGAATCCGGCAAAATTATGCCGGCACTTGCTGAAGAATATGGTATCAATGATCCTGATATGATAAATACTATTGTAGAAGCTGTAAAATATCATGATAAACGTGGTTGCGGTACAGCTAACGAAACGAAATTGCTGAGAAACGCTGATGCAATTGATTATCTTGGTTTTATGGCTGTTGCACGTGATTTTTCAAAACAACCCAATGATATGTCAAAAGCTGTTGCAGCATTAAAAAAACATTTGAATGCTTTTAGCGCCCTTTTAGAGCTTGAGTCAGCCAAACGTATAGCCGAACCACGAATCAAGAAACTGGAAATGTTCTTATCCGAGTTTCAAGAAGAAAGCTTCGGGCTTTATTGATAGCGTATGGAAATAGAAAATATTAATATATGTGTCGGGTAGGTTTAAGAATGAATCAAATCGAAGTGTATCTGCGTGATTATCATACTCTTGAATCAGCTATATTATTAGTACTTGCTGATTATCTGTCTTTGAACAGGGGCAAGGAAATTGTAATATATAAAATATGCGACGAGTTTGATGAAAGTGATCAGACGAAAGATTTTTTACTATCATATCTACAGTTAAACAAATTTTGCGTCAATAAGGTAGAACGAAATCAGATCACGGATAGTAAAAAATTAGGCGGTGGAATTATCGATGATGAAATGTTTATTTCTGTTCATACACGTTATAATGGACATGAAAAGAGAAATTTACTGGAATATCTGGTGGCAGAAGGTTATCCGGCATGTTCCATAAAAGAATACTGCATGAGTTTGATCTTTCCTGATTATTTGCAGTGGCGCCATAGTAATCAGGATAAAAAACATGCTGACTTCCCATGTGATATTAAAAATTCTACTATCGAAATTACATGTGGTTGGGATTGGAATATTCTCAACAAAGTCAGCAGGGATATTATTGCTCTTTTTAGTTCTGATCAAGCATACAGGCAACTATTGTGTTGGGCTGAAAGGTTTGATCCTGAATTAAACAGTATCATTTTAAAAAATAAAATAGAAACTATTAACATACTGGATATCGACAAAGACACACAGAGACCTCGTAAGGATTTGTATTGTTGGTCTGATTTCAAGAAAGTATATGGATACTTTTTCTCTAGATATTTTCAAACTGATTATTCAATAGATTTAAACATGTTGCCTAACGATTTTTCATGCTCCAATGAAGCAATAGAGAAGATTATTTCACAATTAAGCGGTTTATTGTCGACCAATCAGGATTCCCAATGGATGGAAGCATTTCACTCTATTTGGTATGGAAATCTTACGCATCTGGATAAAAAAGATTCTTCCCAGGTTTTGAGAGTATTATTAACACGCCGCAAAGAAACACCTGGCATAAACAGTATATTAAGTATACTTGGGAAAACAGAATCAACGAATCGCGTTGTCCAGGGATTACTTTATTTCCAGAAAAACTTAAGCCATTTGTTCGTTCCTGTGAAAGACTCTGTTTGCCAGCTTACCAAAAAAATATCCTGCAGTTTTATAGACCATTTGAATACATCTAAAGAATTTGTACGGTATTTTAATAATGAGTATTTTCATGAACATTCAGTTCAGCATTTTTGTGTCAAAACCTGTCTGCGCACGGAAACTTATTTTATTGACTCAAAAGAACCGATTAGAAATGATATGTATTATGTCCAGGGGATCATGTGTGTCAGAAGGTTATTGTCACTGCTATGCGGATTAAAGTCAGAGATTGTTGGAGAAATAGAGATTTATAAGCAAATTGAACAGGCTATAAAAAAAGCATTTGAAAAAGGAATGATAGATTACCAGAACTATGATGCCCTAAACGAATTATTGAGAGTATCGAGGGTTATACGCAAAACTTGCGAGATAAATTCGAAAGCTAATTATTCGACTATTGCTTATGATATCATGAGAAAGCACATTAAAAATTCTCAACCGGTCATAATGATTATAGGAGCCGGGTATATGGCAACTCAGTTTTATAATTATATAAAAAACAAAGATACCAGAATAATTTGGGTTAACAGAAGCCCCGGGAAGATATATAATTTGATAGGTTCTGATGAGAGTAGCAATGTTATTGCAGATGAGTTCAATAATTATATAAAGTACTTGAAAGTTGTGGATGGTGTATTTGTTGCAATATCAAAAGTTCAAGAGTCATTAAAAGGTTTTGACCTTCTATCAGCGGACAGTGTAGTGGTGGATATATCATACCCTCCGGTTGTCAACCAAACAGGAGCTTTAAGCTATTATAATCTTTATAACATTGACTATCAGAAATATTCTGAATTATATACCTGTCATTCATCTTTGGAAAAAGCAAATAAAGCAATCGATAATTATATAAATAAACTAAATTGCTTAACGAATGAGACTTAAGAATTTGCCTTTAAAACTAAAAGAAAAGAATGTGATAGTAAAATGCGTGGAAAATTAATATGTATTTCCGGATTAGACGGTTGTGGTAAGACGACCCAGAGTAAACTTATATATAACTATATTACTAAAGAGTTAAATCTTGACTGTGCGTTTCTTAATCCATTCAAATCTGACAAAACGGATATGGTTGTTAGTGATAAAAAATACACTAGAACTATTATAAATTTTATAAAGAGATATAATATCGAAGATGATCAGTTTCATTGTGCAGAAGTTTTATGTTATGCACAGGAGATGATTAATACGCTGATTATACCTAAATTACAGGAGGGGAAAATTGTTATAGTAGACCGGTATATAGAAAGTTCATTCTTATACTTCTACCTTTTAGGTATTAGTAGTTCCCGGTTTGATGAGATAAGAAAACAGTTGCTGTATCCTGATTTATGGGTATTTATAGATGTTCCTCCGGAAGAATGTTATAGAAGAATTCAACAAAGAGGGCAGCAACTGTACAAAACATATGAAAGCATAGAAGCTCTTAAAAAGCAAAGAGAGTATTCTCTGAACATGCAGCATGAATACCGGTATCATATTATTGATGGCAACAGACTCGAAAACGACGTATTTAAGTTAATTAAGGAATTGGTACATAAGTATGTTTTGTCTGGAATATAAAAAACTTTGCGGGTGATATAAGTTATGAAAATTGCTTTAGTAAATTTACCTATGAACGAAAGAAAGTGCAACCGGAAGGATCGCCAGCAAAAATACGGCGGCATCGGAAATCATTTGGGTTTAGGATATATTGGGGCACTTGCGCAGGCTCAGTGGAATGAAGTTACGTTATTTGACTGTCCAAACGATGATATTTTATTAGATGAATTACTGGAAAGGCTTCATCAGGAATTCTATGATGTAATAGGAATCACGCTATACCACACTGGCAGGGTAATGCTTGCACGTTTGCTCGCCGGTTTGCGATATTCTCCTTTTATTGTTCTAGGTGGACACTATGCAAGTATGGTACCCCAAGAGTTATTGCGATCTTTTCCTAAAATAGACGTAATTGTTACAGGAGAAGGGGAAATAGCTTTTTGCGAACTTATCAACAAACTCAAGCACAAAGAGAATTGGGAAAATATCGATGGTATTGCTTACTTAAAAGAAGGAGAGTATATACAAAACCCGAAAGGCAGATTGGTTGAAAATCTAGATACTTTGCCGTTTCCATTACGTAACATAATTAAAGGGCAAAAGGTTACACCGGTTGTTGCATCAAGAGGTTGCAATGAGCACTGTATATTTTGCGACGTTTGGGTTTTTCAACGAAAAAACTGTGGTGCACCTTTCAGGTTCCGGTCACCGGAAAATGTGGCTTCTGAAATAATCAGTCTGGCTAAACAGGGGTTAAAATATTTCGATTTGATTGATGACAATTTTTTAGCGATAGAAAGTATACAACCAGGATGGATAGATACTTTTGTTAAGCTAATCAAAGACGCAAAATTGGATATTAAACTGGAAATCAATACCCGTGCAGACCTGATTACTGAAGAAATCTTGGTTAAGTTAAAAAGCATCGGACTGCATGAGGTCGGTTTTGGGGCCGAGAATATTTGTCAGAGAGTACTCGACTACTTTAATAAAAACTTAACAGTGGATCAGGTTCGCAAGTGCTTTGATATAATCCGGAAAATAGGTTTGGTCCCTGGTCCGAGTTTTATATTTTTTGAGCCGACAACCAGAAAAGAGGAACTTTTAGAAAATATTAGGTTTTTACGAGAGATAGGAATGGATGATTTTTCAAATGGAATTCCTTTCAGTATGTACCGGCCTTTAGTGTTAGAGCCGTCTACGCCGGTATACGAAAAGTTTAAAAAAGAAGGCAAACTAAAGCCATATTATCCGGGATATGATTTTGAAAATGAGGATGTTCGTTTAATATGGGAGCTTATAAACTCTTTCAGAGATGACACCATTAAAGCATTTAATGCCGTGCAGGACTCTGAAGAAACCATTATGAAGCTTATTTATCGTGATATGCATATTGTCGAAAATATCATAACTAATATAAAGGATCAGGAGTACTGCAAAAACATAATTGAACAGCACAGGCACTGGATATATAACCACCTGTTAGAAGGGAGAATAATATGAACGTACTGTTAATTAATCTGCCATTAAGAGAAGGCAAAACTTTTCACTGGAATGATGAGGATTATAGAGTAAATCATCTTGGGATTGGTTATATTGCTGCAATTGCTGAACAAAACGGACATGATGTCTCGCTAATAGATTGCCCGTTATTAGGATATTCTTTTTCAGATTTACTAAATGAACTGGATCAATTCGACCGACTTAACATTGTGGGCATCCATATTTTCCATCTGAATGTCCATATGTTGCCGCGCATAGTTTCAAAAATTAAGAAAAAATCAAATGATGCGGTGATCATTCTTGGAGGACATTATGCGTCGATGAAAATGGAGAAAATATTACAGAATTATTCTGATATAGACGCTGTAATATATGGTGAAGGCGAAAATGCAGCACAGGCTCTCTTTAAATGCAAAAACAAAAATGAAATAGATTTTCAAAACATCAGGGGTGTCGCCTGGCGTTTAAATGGAGAAATTGTCATAAACCCGAAAAATGACCTGGTTGAGGATCTGGATACAATTCCTTTCCCGAAACGCAACTTTTATGCAGGACAGAAGAAATCCAGCATGGTTGCTACCAGAGGGTGTTATGGAAGTTGTTCATTCTGCGATATCAAATCTTTTTACAAGTTATCCAATGGTCGTTATTTACGTGCACGTTCTCCGCAAAATGTATTTGGAGAGATTCAACTTCTTGTAAAGGAAGGGATTGACTATATTTCATTTTATGATGACAATTTTCTGGGAGTTATCCGTATGTATCCTGGATGGGGGAAGGAATTCCATGATTTAATGAAGAATTTGCATAGTCCTGTTAAGTTTGATATTCGGTGCCGGGTAAATGATTGCATTGATAACCCTGACTTGGATTATTTGCGCGATGTCGGATTATCGAAAGTATATCTCGGGATAGAAAGCGGAATACAGCGTTCTCTTGACTTTTTCAACAAAAAAATAAAAGTTCATCAAATTGTTGAGGCAGTTAATAAGCTGCGTTCTATTGATGTTAAAATAGATTGTGGCCTCATTTTTTTAGAACCAAATACAACTTGTGAAGAAGTTATAGAGCATGTGAAGTTTCTTAAGAGTATTAAATATTCCGATTTTTATGAAGTATCGCCGGTCTCATTGCGTAAACCGCTTCTTCTTGTTCCTGGTACAAAACTTTATGAAGAATATGAAAAAGATGGCAAATTAGTAAATAATTTTAAAGGTTATTACTTTGAAGATAAACACATGCAAGTATTGTACAGTAATCTGGAGCTATGGGCTGAAGAGCTTTTAAAAGTGTGCCAGTCAGGTAATAAGTGGCGCACAGACATAATAAATCTTGATTTGGAATATATTCATGATATGGCAGAATGTATAATTAATAATGGAGATATAGATAAAGTTAGATTAAGTTTTATTAAAAAGTTGGAAGAGTATTCTACTGCTTAGATTACCCAAAATAACCAAAAACAGATCTTCAGAGTGGTGTAATATGATAAAAAACGTTAAGTATTACCTGAATTTGATTCTGGAGTATAAAAAAAGTTTATTATTTCTGTTCTTTATACGTCTGGTTGTACTTGCCTTTGAACCGTATATATTGATATTTACTCCCAAATATATCATTAATGCTTTATTTGTAAGAAATAATCCTGCTGAGGCGATAAACTATGCAATAATTATGCTGGCTATTTATATTCCGACACATTTGCTGATGGATTGGCTGAATTCATATATTGAAGTTCAAAATAATATATTTAAGGAAAATATGCATAAAAATTTAGCATTAAAATGTACGAGAATACCATATGAAAAACTTGAAAACAGCAATATCCAGGACTCGATTGAAAAAGCAAAATTTGCGATAGATGGAAGCGATAAAGTTGTATCCAGAGAATCTCTTACTTCAAAAGGCATTGATTCAATACTTAATGATACATCAGCAATTATATCCGGTGTGATAAATATTTTGATAAATGTTTATATGTTACTTGTTTTTAATGTTTGGTTTTTGATTTTATTAGTTGTTTTGATAATTGTAAATTCATTTGTTGGATCAAAATCAAGGAGAAATGAGTATGATTTTCGTGTCAAAACAACGACTGCAGCACGCCGACTGAAATACGCCGGAAGAGTAGTTCTTGACAATAAAAAAGGGAAAGAAATAAGAATATTCAATATGAGTGATTTTCTTATTTCAAAACTATTTGGAGAAAGACGGAATTATATGCATGCAAGACGTGAACTAAGATCATCATATTTTTTGCTTAATTGCAGTGCAAACATATTGCAGCTAATACAAAAGTTTTCCGGATATATTTACGTTGCTTATAATTGCATAACAGGGATAATTACCATTGGAGACTTTTTCTTATACTATGGAATAATAGAGAATTTTAATCAGAGATTGACTTCGGTATTTGAATCACTTATAAACATTCGGCAGAACATTTACTATTTAGATGATTATCGCTCGGTAATGGAAATGGAAGAATGCCACTATGATGAGCTGACAGATTGTGAACTTATAAGTTTTAACTGCATAGAATTTTCTCATGTATGGTTTAAATATCCAAATAGTAAAGACTATACATTAAAAGACATAAATATACGTATCGAAAAAGGAGCCAGACTATCAATAGTTGGTCCTAACGGTGCCGGAAAGACAACATTTATTAAACTGTTGCTCAGGCTCTATGAACCTACTGAAGGCGCAATTTATATTGATGGGATAAATATACGGGATATACCATATGCCATGTATAATAAGATGATTGCTTCACTATTTCAAGAAAATAATGTTTTGCCTTTTACAGCTGAAGAAAATATATCAATGTCTTCATCTGGTAACGAATATAAAATAAAACATGCATTAGCAATTGTCGGTCTTTTAGATAAATTTGACAATTTGCCAAAGAAAACTAAAGCATATGTTACACGTTTATTTTCAAATGACGGAATCGAATTGTCAGGAGGAGAACAGCAGAAGCTTATGTTTTGCCGTCTTTTATACAAAGACTGTGATATATATATATTGGATGAACCGACAGCTTCTCTTGATCCTCGTGCAGAATATATGTTATATAAAGATTTTAATAAAATTATGCATAATAAAACAGTTATTTTTATCTCACATCGATTATCCAGCTGCAGGATTTGTGATTATATAGCCGTATTCAACGAAGGAAAGATATGTGAATATGGCACACATGACAGCCTTTATAAACAAGGCGGTTTATATTACAAATTATATCAAACGCAAGCACAGTATTATATTGACTGAACCTATCAGAGGGGAGAAAAATGTCATTTAAAGAAGTACGAAAAAACATTGCTGTTTGTGGTTATGTTCTTAAAGAAGCATGGCAATTTAATAAAATGATTTATTTCTGCTTGCTTGTAACATTAGTAATAAATACCACGACAACGTTTGGCAACATTTTCTTGTCCAAAGCCGTTTTAGATAAAATAGGAGCAGGTAATTTTAAAGACTCATTGCTTTACATAGTTTTGTTATGCTTTATTAACTATATAAACCGGCAATTATCCATAATAATTGCCTGGTACAATATGACTCTAAACATGCAATTCGGAGACGTTATAAAAGCCAAGTTAGCCAAAAAGTTTATGGAGAGTGAATATCGTTTAACAGAAAATACCGCAATTTTGGACCAATTGCATCAAACGCAGCATATTGGCAGCACATGTTATCTACTGTGTGGCAAAATACGAAATGTTTTGTCTGCCATCATATCATTTTTAGGTATTTCATATATTTTAAGCACTTTGAACGTATTATTGCTTGTCAGCGTCATATTAATATTGGTAGCTGTTTTTATTATTCAAAGCAATACTGGTAAGTTTGTTGCCAACGTCCAGCTGCAAATGGAACCGATAAAGCGGCGGGAGCAAATCATCCTTGACAACATGCATGACTATAAAATGGGAGCAAGCATCCGCAATTTTTCAGCACACAATTTGTTTAAAGATAAAGTAGAAAATGAAATTAAGCAAAGTGAAGTACTAAACCTCCGAATTCATAACCGCCAAGGCTTAACTAATTTCATTGCTTCAACATCAAACGCAGTACAATTGTTTCTTTTGTTTATATTTTTGATATATCAATATAAAAGTAATGGGATTCAAGTTGGTGATTTTGTTAAGTATATGACGGCTATAACTCTTTTTAGCAGTAATATTAATCAGATTTTTCAGGGTGTTATTGAAATTTCTAAAGATTGCATATTTATTTCCAATTACATTGAATTACTTGACAAGCTTTACATTCCGGAATATGGGGATAACAAAATAGATTTTGAAACCATAACATTTGAAAATGTGTGGTTTAAATATCAGGATTCAGGAGATTTTGTTATAAAAGATCTTTCCCTGATGATCCGGAAAGGTGAAAAACTTTGCATAATTGGAGTAAATGGAGCGGGTAAAACTACTTTCGTAAAGCTCTTGATGGGATTATATGAACCTTTACAAGGCCGTATTCTAGTTAATGGGATTGATAGGAGAACCTTGGACCGACGTTACTATATGGATAACTTTTCCTCAGCATTTCAGGATTTTCAGTTTTTTTCTTATAGTATTCGGGATAATCTCATTTATGGGACTTACATAAATGAGGAAAGCATTTTAGATGCTTTGAAAAAATTCAAACTAGAAGATCGTATTAGAGGTCTGGATAAAGGAATAGACAGTATATTATTTAAAAATTTTGATATAGATGGCGTTGAGTTGTCAGGCGGTGAGTATCAGAAACTGGCATTGGTGCGTGCATATCTCAAGTCTTCTAACATTGTAATATTAGATGAACCCACTTCAGCGCTGGATCCTATTGCTGAATATGAAATGTATAAACTATTCAATGAATTTGTACTTGATAAAACGGCTATTTATATTACACATCGTATATCAAGCGCCAAATTTTGCGATAAAATCGCTGTTTTTAATAATGGGCAAATAATTGAATACGGCACACATGATGAACTCATTAAAAAAAGGGGGTTATACTACGAACTATTTGAAATGCAGTCACATTATTATAAAACTGATTCCCAAAATGGTTCCGAAGCTGTTATGTAAGTGAAAAGCGAGCCAGATTTCTCGGATTACATTAAAATAGCACCCAAGAATTCAGCCCTAAAAATGACATTTATTTATATTTGCCAGCCAAAGATGAAGATAGCGGGCAAAAACCTTTTTGGCAGTCAAGACTAAAATTCTGAAAGGTATGCAAGGATTCAAATTTCATTAACTTAACAGAATTATGATTTTAAAGGGGAGCTAATGATATGACAAACGAACGTATTATTGCTTTCATTGACTATATTGAGTATATGTTAGATGCTGCATATTATGCCCGGGAAGCAGGATATAAAACTATATTGCTGTATGATGCAAAAACAGAGAAAGATGTAAAAAAAGAACTTTTTGATTACACGGAACCTGTTGCAAATTACCGCGTAGAAACATTGTTTGAACAACTCAACAAACATGTTGACCCGAAAAAAGTAGAATTGGTAATAACTTTTAGTGAGATTGGCATTATTCCTTGTGCTGCACTTTCCCATAAGCTTGGCTTAAAATCAAACAGTATGGAAACAGCATTGTTAACTCGTAATAAGTATCTCATGAAGCAGACCCTTCTGCAAAACAATGTTCCTGTTGCAAATGGTATCTGTATAGAAACACTTGAGGACTGTAAAGATATCCGATTCGATTTTCCGGTTATACTAAAACCATTGACCGGGTCTCGCAGTTTTGGTGTACAGCTTATCCACGATGAACAGGAATTGAAAAGTGCATTTTATAGAATTAAGAAAAGCAATCAGTTTTCTGTGTTTTCTCGTCACGGCACCATCGAAGAAAAGAATTGTCTTTTGCTTGAAGAATATCTGGAAGGACCTGAAATAACATGTGATCTTCTTTTTATCAACGGAAAGCCGTATCCCGTTATTTTGTGTGATAAACCATATTACCCTCAGGGACCAACTTTTGAAGAACAATCATATTGTACACCTTCATGTTTTGATGACCAAATCCAAAGTTCAGTGATTAATACTTCAATTCTTGCCGCTAAAGTATTAGGGATCCAACACGGACCAGTGCATGTTGAGTTAAAAATTACAAAACGCGGACCCTACATAATAGAAATAGCTTCACGTATGGGTGGATGTATAGGACAATTGGTAAAAGACTCAATGGAAATCAACTATTCGCAGACGATCATTGAAAGTTACATTAATCCGAATCAAAAGTTCTCTTTTCAAGCTAAATATTATGCCGGGTACGGTTGCCCGCATTTGAATGAAGAAGGTACAATAATCGATATAATTGGGCTAGACAAATTAGAAAATATTACGCAATTAACAAAAATCAAGGTTAAGAAAAGAGTAGGAGACGTATTATATAAATTTCCGCTTAATCTTGGAGGAGTTATTACTGTTTACGCACGTGGTGAAAGTGAAAAAAATGTACGTGACATAATAATTGGCGCAGTATCGTCTGTTACTGTTGTGCTAAAAGATAAAAATGGCCAGATTAAGAAAATACCTTTATCAATTCAATGGAAATGTAATGAATACATATGAATTCTAAATTTGTTGAAATTAAAATACTAAAAAAATAATTAAAGCTAAGGGGGTATTCAAACATGGAGTTAGGGATCAGCGCCGGTGAGCCACATAAGGCTGACTTTGCTAATATTGAGAAAAAAGTTCTGGATATAGTGATTCGTTATCTTGGCGATGATGAATCTTCCTGTGAGTCAATCAAGAATAATTTATCGGAAGTAGATTCAATTACGTTCATAAAAATTGTCGTTTCATTGGAGAATGAATTCGATATTGAGTTTGATGATGATATGCTTTCAGTAGCGAAATTTCTCACGATAAAGTCAATAGCTGAATATATAGAATCAAAAATAAAATAATAAACTCAACAAACATCAAGTAAAAAAGGTTTGACATGGTATATTAGCATGAATGTCACCAACGTTTTGACCAAAAAACAGATGCAAAGTGAAAAAGTTGAGCCTTGGAAAATAACAGAATAATGCTTTTGGAGTTTCGAAAACATGTAAAAATCATTAAGGAGGAGGGTAATTTTGAACGTAAAGCTGAATTTTAAACCCTTTAGTCTTTTTTGGATAAACTGTGTGTTTAACACACTGGTTTCGATGTTGACGTCGCTAGAACCCAGTTACTATTCCGCTGCTTTGCTTAATGACTACTCGTATAAAATTGATGAGTTACAGACACCTAATGGGACGAATTATAATGCCTTAATAGTAAAGCCTATGGTCAAATATGGCGATAAATTTTCTGATATGCTTTTTGTTGAAAAAAAACCTTTGAATTTCAAAAAAGGAGAGGATCTTTTTAATAAACTAAGTGAACTGATATGGAAAAAGAAAGTTATTTTGCTTGGAGTTGATTTATTTTACTGGATTCCCAATAGTGTTTGCTGGAATAAACACCACTGGGAACATTATTCATTTGTTCATGGTTTTGATGATGAAAAAAGAGTGGTTTATGTTTTTGATGATAACTTAAGCGGTTATGGCGAATTTGAGATTCCCGAGGAAAGATTAATAAAAGCTATATCAAATTTCCCGGACAAACCCCATGCATATATATGTGAGATATCAAATACTTTGGAAAGATTTGAACTAGCAATTGATGAAGTAAAAAGCAATGCCCGAAGAATTGTTGATGAGATTACTAAAATATTACCGGTTAATTTTTGGAATCTACAGGAAAAAGATTTCATTGAAGGCCATATGTGTGACCTTACCGCTACTCAAATTTTTCAGATAATAAACAGACATATAGCAAACCAATTATTGATACAGGAGTTGAAAGATAAAATTCATGATCCATCAATAGTAAATTCTCTCATAAGTTGCTGTATAGAATTACAAAAGGAATGGGATTTGGTTAAGAACAGATTGGTGAAAATTTATTTTTCAGGATATAAAAAATCACTTATTGATGACATTAATGAAAAATGTAGATCCCTATTTCTAAAAGAAATTTCCATGTGGGAAATGTTCCTGAAATATATTGATTAAAGTTGTATGGAAATAGTTACTGAAATTACCATAATGTTGTTGGCTTCAATTATAATAAGCAGAGAAATACTACCTTGTGGTAATAATTAATGAAATGCATAAAAAGCAATAAAGAATCAAATTATTGCAATGTAATAAGAAACGTGGGAGTCTGGACATATTGGAAGCTTAATCTATTTATTGCAAAATAGAAACGGACAAAGGGACATTCAGTCCCCCTCCTCACTTTTGTAGCGTCCAAGTATTTGTTCGCATGTCCAAGTGGGGAACTCTCACTTGCTAGAACACATTCAGACCCCAATCATCAAGGATCAATAGTTTGATGTTCTTTAGTTCCCGCATCAGGCGATTGTATTACCATCTCCCTTAGATATTGCCAAGTCGGTAAGAAGCCGCGGCATTCTTTTATACAGAGCCTTAAAGCCGTTCCTGCAGGCAGCATTACCGAGACCACGGTCAAGAAATGTTTTCTCTGACCAGGTGGTACCCGTGATCAATACTTTCAGCGTTTCCTGATCCATGTACAGGATGATAGCTGTATGATAGTCAAAATAAATTGCTCAATTGTGCAGTTGTACTTCATTCCGGCTTTCCTGACAAGATTGGAAAGCCGGTTGCTTTGACGGTGGATCCATTCGCTGTCTACCAGCAAACCGAAACGCTCATTGAATGATAAGCTCTAAACTTCAGGATTTGTGAGTTGGCGGCTTTACTCCCGCGACATAGTACATGCTTTTGTCCAATTCAGTTTTTCAATTATTTGCTCAGTCATGATTTCTGTCCTCCCTGTGCGTAGTATGTGGCACCCCCACCACAGGCACTTATATGAAATCGAACAGGAGCTCGGGCTTATAGCAAATGAAAAAGTAACAGTAAATTTCACTTCCTATTATATTCCCATATCAAGAGGAATTCTGACGGCAAACCATTGCTTCCCTAACAGGACAATCAAAAGGGAGGAACTGCTTGAGTTATACAAGCATTCCTGTAATGAATGTGGTGGACTTTGAAAATTAAAAAGCCTCCTGATATGATATAGGTGTCGAATCTAATCATATTAAGTCAGGAGGCGGTAAAATGTTAAAATCTCAAGTTGAGAAGGTCATGGCAATCAATCCGAAAATCATGATAGTAGGTATTGATATCGCCAAGAAAAAACACTGGGCACGGGTGTTAAATTTTGTTGGTTTGGAAATCACCAAACCTTTCTCATTCCATAATACCAAAGAAGACTTCATCCGTACAGTGGTCAAACTAGAAAATTTGAAGAAAGAAACTGGACTGGAAGAGATTATCGTGGGAATGGAACCCACTGGGCACTATTGGAAAGGCTTAGCATGGTTTCTAAAACAAGAAGGGATACCGATAGTGATGGTGAATCCTTACCACGTAAAGAGAGCTAAGGAACTAGATGATAATACACAGACCAAGAGTGATCGCAAGGATGCGTTTGTCATAGCAAAACTTGTGAAGGATGGCCGGTATAGCAAAGTATATTTGCCAGAAGGTATATATGCGGATTTGATGCGTATACCGGATTATCCGGACGGCAATTCCGGAGGCATCCGGACATTAAACCGGAGACATCCGGACACCTTATCGATCAACTTGATTTTACATTAAAGCTTATCGTAGTACAATATT
>JBLNDG010000123.1:0-4220 GCA_050261415.1 Caulobacteraceae bacterium
GCCTGAACAACTCTATTATACTGGAAAGGTGATTTTTTTGTATAACACCTGTCGCGCACCCGCATAGCGGGTGGTTCATTGTTTCGCTGCTCCGCTAGCTCAACAGGCTAAAGCCCATAAACTAAAAAAGGTGATGGACTAAGTATAAACTAATCCATCACCTTTTATTTTTCAATTAAACATTGAACCTAAAATGTACGACATCTCCGTCTTTCATTATGTATTCCTTACCCTCAATCCTTATAAGGCCTTTCTCTTTAGCTGTAGTCATATTGCCTCCGGCAGCCATCAAATCATCATAGGATATAATCTCTGCACGGATAAAGCCTCTTTCTATGTCAGAGTGGATTTTGCCGGCAGCCTGGGGTGCGGGAGTACCTGCTTTTACAGTCCACGCTCTTGATTCATCAGGTCCTGTTGTTAAGAAGCTTATGAGACCAAGCAGCTCATAGCTTGCCTGTACAAGCTTATCAAGCCCTGATTTATCAACACCCAGGTCATTGAGGAATTCCTTTCTTTCTTCCGCTTCCAGCTGTGATATTTCTTCTTCTATACGTGCACTGATGACAATCACTTCTGAAGCTTCTGTAGCAGCGAATTCCCTTACACTTGCCACATGAGGGTTTGATTTGCCGTCATCTGCCAGATCGTCTTCGGATACGTTGGCAACATAAATAACAGGCTTAGAGCTTAAAAGGTTAAAGGACTTAACAAGCTCTTTTTCTTCATCGGACAGATCCAGTGTTCTTACGGATTTACCTTCCTCCAATACTGCCATCGCCCTTTGAATCAACTCCACTTCTGCAACCATGGCCTTGTCGCCTTTAGCAGCTTTTTGAGCTTTCTGAAGCCTTCTTTCAAGCATTTCAATATCCGAGAAAATAAGTTCCAAATTAATTGTTTCTATATCCCTGAGAGGGTTTACACTCCCTTCCACATGCACAATATCTCCGCTTTCGAAGCATCTTACTACATGTACAATAGCCTCGACTTCACGAATGTGTGAAAGAAACTTGTTGCCAAGTCCCTCTCCTTTGCTTGCGCCTCTTACCAGTCCTGCTATATCATAAAATTCGATAGCAGTCGGAACGATTTTTTTGGACGCATTTATAACAGCCAGTTTTTCAATTCTTTCATCCGGGACTGCTACAACTCCGACATTTGGCTCTATGGTGCAAAACGGGTAATTTGCTGATTCTGCTCCGGCCTGAGTTATAGCATTAAACAGCGTACTTTTTCCTACATTAGGCAAGCCTACTATTCCAAGTTTCATGCAATCCATCCCTTCTATAAAATCTTCTTTTGTTAGTTTGAGATAATTAAAAATTAATATCACAGTTCAATGTAAAATTATATTACAGTTGGTAGATAAGTGCAACATTGTCGTATAGGCCAAATAAAAATAATTATGCAAGCTATATAAATCACACTTAGTCTATTACAGCCACTAATTGCCACTGAAAACATCAGAGATTTATGATATTATGTAAACATAAACTCTGATTAGATAGGGTGGTTTTCATGGCAAAATACAATAACATTTTAGAGATAGATAACCAAAATCCTCAGAGGATGAGTCTATGATCCGTGATTATCAAGCTATACAGAAAACTTGGTTCTTAAGAGGCCACCAGCGTATTATCCCTACCTATGGCAAGCACCGTGGTGTAAAATTGTTGGGAGTACTGAACTACGAAACAGGGCATGTTTACTGCGCTGGAGAAGAAAAATATGATGCCCAGGTTTTTATGAATTTCCTAGAAAACATTTTGTCTCTATACCCAACTGGCAAGATTGTTATGATTTTAGATAATGCTCGTATCCATCATGCCAAGTTACTTCAGCCATTTCTCGATGACAATAGTCATCGCTTGGAACTGGTATTCTTACCCCCATATAGCCTTAAGTTAAATCTGATTGAGGGCTTGTGGGGCTGGCTTAAATCGGAAATCATAAACAATGTTTTCTACAAATCACTAAATCAAATACGCGTTGTGCAGTGCGTGGCTTTATTAGGATGATAAACCAAAACACTGAAAATACCATAAAAAGGTTATGTCTTAGAATGTAAATTATTTAGTATGATTTATATAGTATATATAGCGCTTGCACATTGGATTTGGGGCGGAGGTTTCTTACAGAAGCTTGGAGTAGTAGATTTTGCAGGTGGTATAGTCGTCCATGTCAGTGCAGGTATAGCCGCTTTGTCCAGTGTATTTTTTGTAGGAAAAAGAAAGCTTCAACCAGGGGAAAAGCTAGTACCGCATAATATTGCTTTTGTAGCTTTGGGAACGGGTTTATTATGGTTCGGTTGGTTTGGCTTTAATGGCGGAAGTGCTTTAGCAGCGACTGCTTTTGCTAATACGGATATAGCAGGTTCTATTGCAATGGTTACCTGGTTGCTTATATCGTGGTTATATGAAGGAAAACCAAGTATGGTAGGTGCTCTTACAGGTGCAGTAGCAGGCCTTGCAACAATAACACCTTGTGCAGGTTATGTCTCGGCTTGGGCTTCAGCTATTATTGGCTTGCTGGCTTCCGCTATATGCTATATGGCTATACAGCTTCGAGTTAAGCTGGATTGGGATGATGCCCTTGACGTTCGGGGTGTACATGGTGTGGGAGGTATTTTGGGATCCATACTTGTTGGTGTTTTTGTTTCCTCAGCTGTCAACGGAATTAGTGGATTGATAGAAGGTATGTATATCAATTTTTGGTTCAGTTCTCAAGGGTAGTTTTTACTTCAGTGTATTCCTTTGTTATAACCTTTATTATATTAAAGGTTGTTAATTGCTTTGATCCTGTAAGGGTAAGCAATGAAACAGAAATCAAAGGACTGGATGAAACTATCCATGGGGAAAAGGTCATATTTGAAGCGTTATTTTCAAAGGTCATTTCCAGTATCCTGTTTAATGGAATAAAGGTCCATGAAGACAGGTATTTTTTGTCCTGTATGCCTTCATCCCAGGATCGTCTTCGCTGATAATAATAAGCTCCTTATCCGTCAGTATATGCATATGGGCTGAACACAAGGTTTTTTTCAAGTATTTGAAGTATTTCTTGTATATTGCAGGTTGAAGAAGAATTGTTTCAACGTTTTCCGTCGGGATGATGCTTTCTCTTGCATAATTCATAAATTTATAATCAACAGAAGTAAGGTAATCGAATTTTGACAACTCCTTTGACAGGGAATATTCATCAGTCAAGGCTTCAAATTTACCGATTTTTGACCTGATTGTCCTGAGAAGCTTTTCAAAAATCTGTTTAGCTGCTGTATTGAACTCAATCACCAAGCTTGTTATACAATTCTTTTCATAACCGAAAATCCTTATCCATGAGTACAGTAGCATAGTTCCCCTGTTTACATATATAATATCATTCAAATTATAGTCTTTTGCCCGAATATCTTTTTCGAGCTTTTCAAATATGATAAGGTCATTATTGGAAAGACATACAAGCAGTTCATTGGTTGTGCGATTACCCCAGGTGTAAGCGGGCAGATATATAATGTAAGGAAATGCTGAAATTTCACCTAATGCAGATTTACATTGTGCCTGAAAGCATTGGGGAATATCCTCCCAGGTATTTATCAAACGAGGCCAACTATGAATACGGTTTTGCATATGTGCTTCCTCATTTCAAAATAAGATAATCAGAAACAAAAGCTTCTACCTGATTAGAAGATAGAAGCCGTCAAATTCATTATACTAAACAGCAAAATACTGTAAAGAAAGTAATAATTTGATATTATGCTTAAAAATATGAAAGTTTTATAGAGACACTCCACAATATCTACATAATTTTGGGATATAGTAATAATAAATTTAATTAATTTCAGATTATTGATCAAGTTGCAAAAAAAATAAAATAATTAATAGGTTGTCTGGAAAAATTTAATGAAACTTTATCATATCTTTTTTCGTTTAACATAATAGAATAAAGAGTTATGAGATAACTTTTAAATTAGGGGTACAATAAACATTAATTGTTTTATTAAGGAGAAAATACATGGATATTTATATAAAAAGTAAATTGCTGCAGATTATTACAGGCTTGAATATCCATGGATACTCAAGCGTTGCATTGTCGACCTTTATGGAAGGAGTATCGATACCGTTCCCGAGCCTTATTATTTTACTGCTTGCAGGATTCCTGGCGGCACAAGGCCGGATGAATATTTATCTTGTAATTATAATTGCAGCTATGAGCTATACGGTCGG
>JBLNDG010000124.1:0-3076 GCA_050261415.1 Caulobacteraceae bacterium
CACTATCGTAATCGAGACTGTTCCTTAACTCTATTTCTGCAAACATCTTAATGAGGTGTGCTTCATTGTTTTCCGCTATGCCCCAGCTTATGCACATATCAACTGCTTTCTGTGCATATTCCATTGCCTTTTCATACTCCCCGACGCTGTAGTAAAACTCTGCCCTATACTGGTAGAAATACTGCGGCAGGATATCTGAATCCTTCAAGTTTACCAGCAGCTCTTCGGAAATATTGATATATTCCTTTACTTTTTTATAGTCCTCCATTTCGATACTAACAATAATAAGATTTATATTCAAGAGGGTTTTTATCACCATATTCTGTGATATGCGCACTACATCAAGAGCCTTGTTGTAATAATCCGTAGCCTCTGAATAGCGGTCCTCTATCCTGTACATTTCCGCAAGATTATTGTAGCTTCTTTCCATCGGCCCAAGGCTGTTCTGCTTTTGGCTGACATTCAGGCATTTTTCATAATACTCCCTGGATTTTTGCATATTGTTATAATACTCGGAATATATAAAACCTATTGAATTCAGAGTATTAGGTATATACTTGTATAAACCCAGCCTTTCCAGTATTACAATAGCCTTCTGCAGTATGGCCATACCTTCTTCATATCTGTTCCTGTTGCATATTATTCTGCCATAAGCAGCAAGCAGCCTTGCATAGAACCCCTCGTGCCGCTCCCTGTCTATATTAGCTAGAACACGCTCAAGTATCCTGATGTAAGAATTATACTTCCTTTTGTTGGACATTATATCATGCAGCATTATTATCAGTTCGTATAATCCCTCGGGATAGTCAATATTTCTCAGCAGTCTTTTTGCTTTCAATGCATACTCGATTGCGCCTTTTTTCTCACTCAGCTGGTATAACAGTGAAAATTTCTTGATGCATACGTCAACCAGAACCCGGCTGTCCTTTAGGCATTCTCCCATTGTCTCCACTATGTCATAGAAATACATGGATTTGCTGTATTCTCCAAGCTGCTCATACAACTCTCCCATTTTGCTGCATACCACTATTTTTCCCTGGCTGGTCTCCTCCTTTGGAAACATATTATAAGTCTGTTCCAAAAATTGAATAGCCTGGCTTATAAGGTTGCTCGCTATCATCTTATCTGCAGAGGCCATAAGATACTCAATTGCTTCCCTTAGTCTATTTGCCTTTGTCATATGGTAAACAAGCTCGTCCTTATTTTCCCTGTTTTCCCTTGTAAACTTTTCTTCCAACACATAAGAAGCCAACTCATGGTACTTAAGCTTTTCTTCCTGAGGTATCCTTTCATAGATAGATTTCTTAAGGTTTATTGATCTGAAATCATAGGATATACCCCAATCATCCACCTTTCTTGATAACACATTGCTGTTATCCAACTGTGCCAGGAGGCTCCCAAGCTCTTCATCATTCATATTGAGCATCTTGCCAAGTATATCCGCAGAGACTGCAGTATTAAAAATAGATATCATCTTTACAGTCCGGTATTGGGTTGGGCTTAGTCTGCTCAGCTTGTTAAGGGCAAGATTATCTATATTGAAGGAAAGGTTGATGTTTTCTAAATCTACCTCATTCAGCACCCATTCCCCTTCATCATTTACGTAAATGTAGTCATTAATAAACAGGTAATATATAACCTCATATATAAAGCCAGGATTACCCTCTGTCTGCTTATATATCTTGGCCGCAAAATCAAGAGGGGACTTGTCCGTTCCAAGAAGCAGCCTTATATATTCTGCGGTTTCATTTATATTGAAATTATTAAGTTCTATGCTTTCGGCATAGCCCATATCCGTTAAAGTATTACAAAACTCCTGAAGCTTGGGCTTCTCTTCAATACTCTGTATACCCACTCCCATGAGAAGGTAGATCTTGCCCTTTCCTTCGCTTCTGATAATATAGTTTAAAACCGACAGGGAATCTTCATCAACCCAATCGAAGCCTCTGACTGCCATAACAAATGGGTGTCTTACAGAAGTTTCCAATAGGAAATTGCCCAGTCTGTATATGAGCCTGACCTTATCCTCTGATCTTAATACACTGTTTCCTATAGATGTGGAGTAAGTCCCTGAAATTTCAGGCATGACACAGGAAATGTCGGAGATGTACCTGTCAATAAGCTCTTTATCCGCATATTTTATAATATCCTTTATCACCATTATTATATAATAGAAGCTGTTGGATACATCCTCACTCAAAGCGCTCAGCACAACGTTAATACCTTCCTGCCCCAACCGGTATGCCGTCAGCTTTGTAAAAATAGATTTGCCTGTTCCTGTTCCGCCCCTTACAATTGTAGCCTTTGGCTGATAGCTGTTCTCATACAGATATTCTTTTGCGCTGCTTATTATCTTTTTAATATAATGCTCCCTTGAAATAAGTCTTGTATTATACCTGCAAAGCCTCTGCACGACCTTCTTGTCAATAATGGTATAATTGCTGTTTAGCTTTAAATTTATATCCTTTACTATTTCCTGTACAGAGCAATACCGGTCTGAAGGCTTTAAAGAAGTGCATTTCTTTATTATATCTATAATTCCACGAATTCTTATATTGTCCGAAGACTCAAAAATAGCAAGCTCATCCCTGAAGTTGGAGCCTTCTACGCTCTTTTTGCTGAATATGTAAAACATAAGAGCTCCGATTAAATATACATCTGAAGACCTTGTATAACTGCCGAACTGAAATGCTTCGGGAGATTTAAAATAATTGTTTTCCTTGTCAAAAATTATTGATCTGTCAATACCTTCAATATATGACATAGAAGAAATCTTGATATAGGGCTTTTCCTTGCCACTTAAGACAAAAAGCTCATTAAGGTTTACATTGCAGAGCAAAAAACCCCTCATATGCAAATAATTCACCAAAGAGCACAGTTGTACAGCAATATCCAAAAGGGTGTCAAAATCCTGATCCTTAATAAAATCAAACAGATTTTCCCCTTCAAAGTGCTCATAAGTGTAATAATATTTATTTGCAACAATGGGTTTTGTATCGATATCCAGTATTTTATTAAAAAAATAAATTTCTATAAGGTTTGGGTGGTTAAGATTCCTGTACTCAAACAAATTAAA
>JBLNDG010000125.1:0-4804 GCA_050261415.1 Caulobacteraceae bacterium
GGCGAAAAAATTAGATTATTACGTAAAAGGGCAGGCATTTCTCAGAAGGATTTTGCAGAGCAGCTCGGGATTACAAGACGGGCATTGGTTCATTATGAAAACGGACAGCGTTTTCCAAGGGAAGCAGAGCTAATTGATAAAATCGCCGGTTTCTTTAACGTATCTTCAGATTTTCTCACAGACGACAGCGAAAGCATTGCAATGACCAAGGAAGAAATATTTCTTGAGGAAGCTAAAGCAGAAGACAAGTTGAGGGGAAAAAGCGAAGCAAAAAAATTCATTGAAACTACAAAATGTTTATTTGCCGGCGGAGAACTATCAGAAGAAGATAAAGATGCGCTTTTTGAGGTATTAACCGAAATATACTTCGACTCAAAGAAAAAAGCCAAAAAGTATGGTGCCCGTAAAAATAAAGGCAGCAAAAATACACCAACTGATTAGCTGCGGGGTGAAAGTATGGAATTAATTTTGAGAGTAGCCGAGAGGTTGATCCAAAAGCATAAAACCCGAAACCCCTTTGATATTGCCGATTGTCTTAATATTAATGTTCTCTACAGGCCCCTCGGCAAGCTTAAAGGGATTTACATATACACAAGGCGGAGCCGGTATATCTGCATTAACAATGAATTGGACAGTCCTGCCAGACGATTGGTATGTGCTCACGAAATTGGCCATGACCGCTTCCACAGACACTTGGCCATAATGAATCCCCAGGCCCAGGAGCTTATCAGCTATGATATGTCTTCAAAGCCGGAAAGGGAAGCAAATGTTTTCGCTGCAGAAATCCTCTTGCCTGATGATGAGGTTATAAAACTGATAAATGACGCAGATATGAATTTTTTCAGGGCAGCAAGGGAACTATATGTACCACCAGAATTAATGGATTTCAAATTTCAGATATTGAAAAACAGGGGCTACAGGCTTGAAGCTCCATTAAATGCTACCGGAGATTTCCTGAAAAAGTAGCACCCCGGACATCATATGTTTTAAAGATGTGCGGGGTGTTTGTTTTATTTATTCAGAGTCTTGTTGTCTTGAAGCAGCATTTCCGGCTTGTTTTTAGCCGTATGGCGCAGAAATAAATAGAAAATTAAAAACGGCAGATAATTGGCTGGCATTCTATTGTTTGAAAAAAACAAATATGATGCTATAATTAATTTATAAAATATTGACCTGCATTTTGCAATCATTTATAATGGAGATTTTAGAATGGATGATTTAACTCCGGAACAAAGACGAAAAAATATGCAGTCTATAAAAAGTAAAGAAACAAAAATTGAAATAATACTTCGCAAAGCTCTGTGGGCTAAAGGCTTTAGATATAGAAAAAATTACAAAAAGCTTATAGGCACACCAGATATTGTTTTTACAAAACAAAAGGTAGCAATTTTTTGTGACAGTGAGTTTTGGCATGGTTATGATTTTGAATCTTTTATAAAGAGAATTGATACTAATAAGGACTATTGGATAAAAAAAATTCGAAGAAATATCGAGCGGGACAAAGAAGTTACAGAATTGCTGGAACATGATGGCTGGATTGTGCTAAGATTTTGGGGCAACCAAATTAGGAAAGAAACAGAACAATGCCTTTCGCTTATAGAGGAAACGTTAAGAAAAAGGGGTATGCAAAATAATGGAAAGCATCAAAAATAATCCGATTAACAAACCAAAAATATTATCGCTCTTTTCGGGCTGTGGCGGTCTCGATTTGGGTTTTCACTTAGAGGGATATCAAACTGTGTGGGCAAATGATATCTCTGAATGGGCTGTACAATCATTCAAAAACTATTTTGGTGATGTGATAGTTAAAGAAGATATTGAGAAAATAGATCCATTTACAGACAAAAATATCCCCGACTGCGACATTATTCTTGGAGGATTCCCTTGTCAAGACTTTTCTATCATATGGAAGCAACCTGGTCTTGAGGGAACACGCGGAAATCTTTATAAACATTTTTTACGATTTGTACAAGCCAAACAGCCTAAAGCTTTTGTAGCTGAAAATGTAAAGGGAATACTTTCAGCTAATAACAAAAAAGCTATAGAAACAATCATTAACGATTTTGAAAGCATTTCTCCTGGATACCTTGTAAAAATCCATCTTTACAATTTTGCCGAATACGGTGTTCCGCAGTTTAGGGAAAGAGTACTGATTGTTGGAATTCGAATGGATACTGGATTTGAATTCTTTCATCCCGCTCCTACTCACGGACCTCGGGGTAACCAGCCCTATGTTACCGCAGGCAAAGCATTAGAAGGCGTAGAAAAAGTTCCATTTAATAACGAAAAAATTAAGGTTTCTCCCAAAACAGTGGAATTGTTAAAATTAATTCCCGAAGGCGGTAATTTTACTGATGTCCCTAAAGACCACCCGTTATATGTTAAAGGTATGATAAGTCACGTTTATAGAAGGATCCACAGAAATGAACCAGCTAAAACTATTATTGCAGCCGGCGGTGGTGGTACCTGGGGTTATCATTACCCAGAACCCCGCCCGCTAACAAACAGAGAAAGAGCAAGACTTCAATCATTCCCTGATGACTTTGTATTTTTGGGCAGCACAACAGAAGTTCGCAGGCAAATTGGAAATGCCGTACCCCCGGAAGGAGTAAGACCTGTGGCTAAAGCACTCCTGCCTTTGTTTAATGGGGATTATGAAAGAACTGATTTAAAGGCTTTAGCCGAGAAATTAAAAAGTATGTCAATTAAAGAACGGCTCGAATACGATGCTCAGTTTCACAAATAGACTATGTACATAGGGGAGAGGACAGTATGATAGACTTTCTTTTTTCGAATCACCTGCCCGTAAAAACGAAATTTCAATCTTTTTCTGATTGTTTTTTTGATCTATTATACGAGGCAGAGCAATTAAATATAGCTGTTGGTTATGTTACAGCAGATTCACTTGTTGAACTTAAAAAGATAATTGAAGATAATGCAAAGCCAAAACTTAACCTCTCAATAGGGATGCATTATTTCGATGGCTTCACAAAACTCGAATATCAGGCAGCAACTGACTTGAACAACTTTTTGAAAGATAATAAACTTGGGATCGTAAAATTAACAAATACATTCCGTTATCATGGAAAGGCTTACTCTTTTCTTAATTCTTCCGGTCCTTATGCAGCAATACTAGGTTCAAATAATCTTAGCAGTATCGATGAAAAAAACCGCATTTATGAAGCTTCGGTTTTAATACAGGAACGCAGCTATGCTAAACAGTTGAATGATTTTATTATGCAGATAAGCAATAATGCTAGTGTAGATTTGGCTTCTTGTGAAATATCAAGGTTTAAACAACATAACTCTTTACTAGAAAACCATCATCTAGTTGAAAAAGTAACCCCGCAAGAGCTTGCAGATTGCTGTAGTAACCTTACGGATATAAAATTTCAAATTCCGTTAAAAGCTTCAGAAAATCATATGAAAAGTAACTTAAATGTGTTTTTTGGTAAAGGCCGAGAAGACAGAAGGGGTTTGATTAAACCAAGACATTGGTATGAAATAGAAATAATTGTACCTCAAGAAATTACATCAAAGCGTGGTTACCCTGAGGCAAATACCGATAAGAGCGTTTTTGACGTAATTACCGATGACGGTTGGAAATTTAAGTGTAAAGTTAGTGGTGATTACAGTAAAAATTTTCGTTCTGAAGGAGATTTGAAAATACTTGGAAAATGGATCAAGGGAAGACTAGAAAACGCGGGAGTGTTAAGAGTTGGTGAACCTGTTACTGAAGAAACACTTAGAAAATATGGAAGATCTAATTTTACTCTCATTAAAACACGTGTTGAGGGACTCTGGTATTTGGATTTCGGGGTGAGATAAAATGCACTTGAGTAGATACTTAGATAAACTTAAACAAAACGGAAAAGAAGAGCTTGCATCAGCCGTTGGTAATACTGTTAGTGAAATCATTCCAAAATATATCCGTACTTTTTCATTTAACGAGCATATAACGGGTTTACTGATGGGGCATGTACAAAGTGGCAAAACTAGCCATATGTTCGGAATTATTGCTGCCTCTGCTGATGAGGGCTTTAATATATTTGTCTTGCTTACTACCGATAATATCTATCTTCACAAGCAGACTATAGAGAGAGCTACTAGAGAATTGGATTCTTTTAATATTTGCGGGGAAGATGATGAAATCAAGTTTGTTTCAAATAAGCTAAAAAAGCCTTCCCTAATTATTCTTAAAAAAAATTCAAGTATCCTTAAACGCTGGAGAGGCAATTTTTCTTCATCAGGTTTTTGTTTAGGAAATCCACTTTTTATCATAGATGACGAAGGGGATGCTGCAAGTCTAAATACTTTGGTAAATAAAAAGCGGATTAGTACTATTAATAAACATTTAGATGCTTTAAAACGCCTTTCATCAAGCAGCATATACTTACAAGTTACAGGTACCCCTCAGGCTTTATTGCTTCAAACAATAGAATCAGGTTGGAAACCAAGATTTGTCTACTACTTTAAACCTGGGAAAAACTATTTAGGTGGAGACTTTTTCTTTAGTCAGCCACCAGTTTCATCCGCTATATTTCTAACTGATGATAAAGAAATAAATGATTTGTTGAATGATGACGAATTTGCAGTTAATGGCCTAAAACGCGCTCTCTTGTCTTTTTTAACTGCAAGCGCACATATATTCTATACAAAAATGGACAATGTCTGTAATTTTTTAATACACCCAAGTTTTAAAATCGATACTCATGAAAAGATTGCTGAAAAAGTTGGGGATTACTTAAATACCATGCTGCTTGATATTAATGAATCTCAATTGGAGGAACAGTTAAGGGAATCA
>JBLNDG010000126.1:0-12383 GCA_050261415.1 Caulobacteraceae bacterium
AGGTCCACAGACCGCAGGCTGCGGTGCCCTTGTGGCTGTTCCGCATAAGTATCCACATGCTTCCCCCTACCTTTACCATCTTCCGGGGCTTTAGAAGCCCAGAAAGATGCATTTTATGAAATATTGCTCTAAGCCGTATCATTATCGACTATCTGGTGTATTTTATAAAGAACATTACGCACTATAGTAAATATATTATTAGGATAAGCATGATATTCTGCAAATTAATAGGAGTGAGGGATAAATTCCCCCACCCCTGAACTGAAAATTCAACTCCATTTCACGCTTATTTAGCCAGCTCTCTAAGCTTTTCTTCAAAATTCTCATCGCTCATTACTTTTATACCGTTATCCAGCAGCAGCTGCGTGCAGACTCCGTTCCCTTCCTTCCTTCTTCCGCTGAAGCTTCCGTCATAAATGATTCCGCAGCCGCAAGAGGGACTATTGGCTTTCAGTATTGCGGCGGGGCAAGAGTGCTGTTTTGCCAGCTTAAGCACCTCCTTGGCACCTCTTACAAACTGCTCTGTCACATCTTCGCCTTTTTTGTCCACCACCCTTGCTTTACCCTCAAGAACCTCTTTACCGGTTCCTTTTTGTATCTCATTGGGTTCTCTCGGTGTCGAAAGGCCTCCCAATTCTTCAGGGCAAACAGGAATTACATTATGCTCTTTTACAAACTCCACAAGCTTTTCATTAAGGTTGTTCCCACCGCTGTATTTGCAGTTTGTGCCCAGCAGGCAGGCACTTACAATAATATTCAAAATATCACATCCACTTTATTTAATTTCTACAATTGTAGCTCCGATTCCGCCTTCGCCGTAACCGCCGCTTCTGTAGGACTTTACGTGGGAATGCTTCTTTAGGAGCTGCATAATACCGGCTCTCAAAACCCCGGTGCCTTTCCCATGAATGATTGTAGCTTGCGCCACCCCTCCAAGATATGCATCATCAAGATATTTATCGACGTTCATGAGGGCTTCATCAAGATTCTGTCCCCTTACATCAATCTGAGTCGATACAGTCTTTGCCTTTGCAGACCTTACCTTCATTCCCTCATCCCTCTGGGGTTTTTCCTTCTCTTCTTTTTCCACCGTCAGATTATTGATATTTACATTTATCTTCATTATCCCCGCCTGTACCATGAGGTTTCCCTCCTCGTCAGGCAGCGTCAGCACACTGCCCTTCTGGTTCAGGTTGACTATCCGCACAGCCATCCCTACCTTAAGCTCTTTAGGAGGTGCACTGCTGGTTTTCTTCAAGACTGATTCCCCTATCTTGTCCTCAAGCTCGTTCTCCCTGTCCCTCATTCTATGCCTTGATTTTTCAATCATGGCTGCCTTTTCTGCGTTTTCCTTTTCTATTGCTTCTCTGAGCTCCTTTATTAATTCTTCCGATTCTTCCTTTGACCTTCTTACTATTTCGAGGGCTTCCCTCTGCGCTTCCCTGATAATTCTATCCCTTTGGCTTTCCAGCTTGTCAAGCTTCCTGTCCATATCAAGCTTTGCTCTTTCAAGTTCAATTTTTAGCCTTGCTGCCGTATCCCTTTCTTCCTCCGCTTTCCTCTTATCCGCTTCAAGGCTCGATATAAGATCCTCAAATTTGATATCATCCTGTTTCATGAGCTCTTTTGCTCTTCTGATTATGTCATCGCTCAAGCCCAGCTTTCTGGATATTTCAAAAGCGTTTGATTTTCCCGGTATACCAATAAGAAGCCTATAGGTAGGCCTCAGTGTGGCAACGTCAAATTCAACACAAGCATTGCATACACCCTCAGTAGTGAGCGCATATATTTTCAACTCACTGTAATGTGTTGTAGCAGCAGTCCTGATACCTTTTTTATGCAGCAGTTCAAGTATCGACATCGCAAGGGCCGCCCCTTCTGTAGGGTCAGTTCCTGCACCAAGCTCATCAAACAGGCAGAGTGAATTTGGGGTTATGTTTTTTAGTATCGTCACAATATTAGTCATGTGTGACGAGAAAGTACTCAAGCTCTGTTCTATGCTCTGCTCATCCCCGATGTCGGCAAAAACCTCATCAAAAACAGCAACCTCACTGTAATCATTTGCAGGTATATGAAGACCTGCCTGAGCCATAAGCGAAAGCAGCCCGATCGTCTTAAGCGTCACTGTCTTTCCGCCTGTGTTTGGGCCTGTTATTACAAGACTGTTGAAGTTCTCACCAAGATATATATCTATGGGAACTACAACTTCAGGCTTCAGAAGAGGATGTCTTGCTTTTTTTATATTGATTATTCCGTCGGAATTTACTCTCGGCTCTATACACCTTAGTTCAAGGGAGAATTTGGCCTTGGCAAATATAAAGTCCAGTGTGGCCAGGATTTCCATGTTGGTCTTGATACTTTCATATTTCTCCTCAACCATGGCCGTAAGTTCCCTAAGTATTCTCTCTATTTCATTCTCTTCATCCATTACCAGCTTTTTTATATCATTATTCATCTCCACTATAGCCAGGGGTTCGATAAAAAGTGTAGCCCCGCTTGCAGACTGGTCATGCACTATACCGGGTATGTTGTTCCTGAATTCCTGTTTTACGGGTATAACATGACGGTCCCCTCTCATGGTTATTATAGGGTCCTGCAAGTATTTCTGGTATGCCGGAGATGCAATCATCTGGTTAAGCCGCTCCCTCATTGCAGCAGTCTTGTCTTTGATTTTTCTTCTTATGCTGTGTAGCAGCGGACTTGCAGTATCTGAAATCTCCTCTTCACTTACAATGGCTCTTCCGATGCTTTCTTCTATATTTTTGTAAGCTGACAGGGTTTCGATATAATATTGTATTATCGGAAAGCTTTCCTCGCCTTTATCCTCGTTTATAAATGCTTTCAGCCTTCGTGCTGCCCTTAAGGTATCTGCAATTTTCAAGAGCTCCCCCGGTTCCAGCACCGATCCGAGCTTGACCTTTCTAAGGGCAACTCTGATATCCTGTACCCCTGCTATAGGCACATTTCCTTTTTTTAATAATAGATTCACAGCTTCCGTTGTTTCCTGCTGCAATTCCTTTATTTCGTTAATATTGGTTGCAGGCTTTAATTCTGCAGCAATATCTTTTCCCATAGCTGATACGGTGTTTTCACACAGCATCTCAATTATCTTGTTATATTCCAATATTCTAAGTGCTTTTTCGTTCAATATATTCACCTCAAAACAAACGGGGTAACAAGCACGAGACCTGTTACCTGTCTTTCACTTATTGTACACCTGAAATCTGAATTTCGTTGTACCCTGGCAGATGGAAGCAGAATTCCGTTCCCTCGCCGTAAACACTGTTTACTGTTACCTCCGTACCATGAGCGTTCATTATATTTTTTACTATAGCCAAACCCAGACCTGTACTGTTCTCCGATTTCGTCTTATCAACCGTATAGAATCTATCCCAAATGAATGGAATGTCTTCTTCCGGGATTCCTTCTCCAAAATCCCTTATACATACATATACATATTCACCTTGTCTGTATGCACTTATTAATATATTGCTGTAGTCATAGGAATGCATTATTGCATTATTAAGAAGGTTTATCACAACCTGCTTTATTCTATTCTCATCGCCTAAGCATGTCAATACATCGTTAGCCATATTTACAAACTTTACAGTGATATTTCTTTTTGCAGCATAAGGCACCAACTTATCCATTGTCCTTCTCACAAGGGCTTCCATGCTGAAAGGCACCATCTTGAGCTCTATATATCCGGCTTCAATCTGTGAAAGCTGAAGTATTTCATCTACCATATTCTTCAGCCTTACCGTCTCTTCCATGATAATATTGAGATATTTGTTCTTTTCTTCTTCAGATTCCACCAAACCGTCCAGCATAACTTCAGTATAACCTTGCAGATAGCTCAAAGGTGTCCTTATTTCATGGGATACATTTGCTATGAATTCCCGTCTAATCTGTTCAACCCTTGAAAGCTGCCGCGCCATGTTGTTTATAGTATCTCCCAGTTCCTTAATCTCCCTGCTTGAATGCAGATTTATGTTTGTATCATAATTACCCTTTGATATTTCAAGGGCTGCATTGTTAATCTCCTTTAGAGGCTTTGAGAAACTCTGGGATAAAAAATATGATATTGCTGATGCAATAATTATGGCTAATGCGAATATATACAGGAACTGCCGCCTTATTGCGTTTGTTGTAGTCTGAAGCTGTTCAAGCGGTGTAATAATGTATACTGCTCCAATTACCTCCGGTTTGCTTATTTTCCATGCATCTGCGCTTTCATTGTATCTCTGTTTCTGCTTGTACTCCTTAGTCATAGCCATATTCTGAATGATCGGAACACCTACCATTAATGTGTCCAATTCCCTTGCCCATACTGATTCAGGGTTTTTGATCATTCTGTTTTTCTCATGTATGCTTTTGCCTTCAAGTATCGTTTTAATATGCTTAACCCCGTACAGATAACCTTCCTTGTATTCGTTTGAGCCCTGTACATATGTAATTTTACTGTTTGCATCAGTTACGATGATTATATCATATACCCGCCTCATTGCACTGTAGTAAGGAATCGTAAAATTAAAATCCCCCCTTGCTATATACTTTGACAGTTGCGAAGCGTCCTTTTCAAGCTGCCTGACCTCCTGGTCATAATAGAAATCATAAAGGAACACAGTCTGAAAAACCATCATCAGTATAAGCAGCACTATTGTCATTGTAACAATAGAAGCCCACAGTTTAAAGGATATCCCGTAGCTTTTCATTTAGGCACCTCTAATTTGTAACCCACGCCCCACATTGTGCTTATATAATTACTATAATCCCCCAGCTTTTCACGCAGCTTCTTTATGTGTGTATCAACAGTCCTCGGATCCCCATACTGCTCATATCCCCATACCTTCAAAAGCAGTTGTTCTCTTGTAAAAACTATTTTTGGATTTGTAGCAAGGAAATACAGAAGCTCGTATTCTTTATTCGTAAGTACTATTTGTTTGTCATTTGCTGAAACTTCTCTCGAGAGCCGGTTTATAGTAATTTCTCCAAGCTGCAAATAAGAGGCTGTATCGCTGCTCTTTATTTCAGACCTGCGCAGTAATGCTTTGACCCTTGCCATAAGCTCCTTTGGGCTGAAGGGCTTTACTATATAGTCATCCGCTCCCAGTTCAAACCCGAACAATTTATCGAATTCCTCACCTCTGGCAGTCAGAAGTATTATAGGTACATTGGAAGTCCTTCGGATTTCTCTGCATACAGTCCATCCGTCAATTTCCGGAAGCATGACATCCAGAATTATTATATCCACCTGATGTGCCTTGAATAGATTCAAAGCCTGCTTCCCATCTGCTGCTTCGATGGTTTCAAAATTTTCCTTCTTGAATGAAATTTTTATAAGCTCCCTCATCTTTTCTTCGTCTTCAACCAATAACACTCTAACCCCGTTCTCCAATGATACTTCCTCCTTCTCAATCCACACCCCTGAAAAAATGGCCTTTGGTAAAGCCTCTGCCTTTAACCCTTTCAATAAGTTCTTTGTATTTAGACCCGGAATTTCTATAGTCTTTGTAAAGGCTTACAATCTCATATATTTCTTCAGGCATTTCCAAATAAAAGTCGGTTCTGAGCTTTCTTACTCCGCTTTTTATTATTTCGTCCAGCTCTTCGGGAACAAACAGGACATCCGAATTGAGTATCTGCGTGCGGCATGAGTTGAGCTTGATTATCCTGAATACTTTTCCCTTTTCATCTATTATACCATAATTTGATTTTATGCAATTGGCCGAATATTTGCAGTCACCAGAAAGCAGTGAAACAGGACAGTATTCTGTTGTCATTACAGGAGTATAACCGTATACAACTGCTTCAACGGGTTTATTGCACTTTGAGCTCACAGCCTTTATCTGAGCCAGATTCAGCTCCGGTGAAATGCAAAAGCTATCTGCCCCTTCCTTTATGAAATGGTTTGCGGTTACTGCGTTGAATATGTTCATGCTGTGATTTATACGCAAATTATTGATGCCGAACAAACCTTTCATGTAAAGCTGACCGACGTTGGAAACGACTAAGCCTAAAGTATCATTCCCGAACTTGCTTGTCAGGTCTCTTACATTTCTTTCAACTGTATAGAGCTCTCTATTACGGGTAATAGAAGGTAAAACATAAAATATCTTTTTGGCAGAAACCCGGCAAAGCTCCATCAGGCCGTCAGCATCAGCCTCGATATTTCCCCTGTAACAGTCGCCAAGTATGTACAATGTATCTGCCCCGGCTTTTACAGCACTTTCCGCACTTGCTAAATCCCTGATTCCCGCAATATATTCAATTTCGTTGTCTGTTTTATCCTTGTCTTTTCCATCGATAAAACCTTCCAGCACGGCTTCACTGCTGAACTGCATTATATTCCGCTTATAACTGCCTGCTCTTTCTTCAGACAGAAGCTCCAGGGCTTCCCTTCTCAAAAGGTTTATAAGCCTTGCGGGCAAGTAGCAGTCCCCGCCGATTCGGGTATCTATCGAATCAATTATATAGGGTGTGTCTCCCGTTTTCCTAAGCTGCTCAATTATCTTCTCAGTTGAGGAGCCTGTTTTTTCAGCTTTTTCGACCTTGTCCGGCCCTGTGAATCCAACCGAATTGCCGTCAGCATCCGCTAACTGTATTTCCGGATATTTTTCTTCCCATGCAAAAATCTTGCAGTCTACATGTATTTTCCTTCTGTTCTCAGGAAAGTATTCCTCCCTGGCTTTCCTATTGAGCATGCTGTCGTAAGTCTTATTGACAACCGCTCCCAAAGCTGCTTTGTCCCTCAGGAATATCTCCGCCGTTTCTCCCTTAACTGCATTTTTTACGTTTTTGCCCTTTACCCTGATTCCGCTTATGATGGTTCCTTTGCTTCTACAGTTAGCTTCTAGTATTTCAATACCGTCGCCATCATTCAGGAAGCCGTTTTCCAGAAGGATGGACACCACATCCCCCTTTTGTCCCGTGACCTTTCCCAGATGTATGCCCCTGTTATCAGGTCTTTCTATGCTTACAATATTCTTATTTCTGTTGCTAAAGAGGTAACCCTCAGTAAATTCCCGGTTGAAAGCACTTTCAAGCTCATATTCCGCTTCCTTTGAATGAAACCTGTCTTTACCCGCAAAAATCCTATCTATTGCATCCCTGTAGTGCTTAACCACTATGGCCACATACTCGGGCCTTTTCATTCTTCCTTCAATTTTCAATGATTTTACACCGGAGCGCAGTATTTCATCCAGCCTTTTATAAGTGTTCAAATCCCTTGTACTGAGCAAGTGCTTGCCTTTCATATTGTTCATTGTTGTGTTCCTGTCACAGTTAAAAAAAGAATATTTCTTCCTACATGGCTGTGCGCACCTTCCCCGGTTGCCGCTGCGCCCTCCTATCATACTGCTCATAAGGCACTGCCCTGAATAAGAGACGCATAAAGCCCCATGAACGAATATTTCAGTATCTACTCCAGCCTTTTCTATAATGTTCCTGACCTCCTGCAGTGGTAACTCCCTGGCGAGAACTATCCTTTTGACTCCAAGTTCTGCATAGAATTTTGCGCCTTCTGAATTATGCACCGTCATCTGGGTGCTACAGTGGACCTCCATGTCGGGAAACAGGTCGCGGATTAGCTTAATAAGTGCAAAATCCTGAACTATAACTGCGTCCACACCTATATAATACAGAAACCTTATATAATCCAGGACTTCAACAAGCTCCTTGTCAGTAAGCAATATGTTTACCGTTATATATATCCTTACGCCCCTTATATGTGCATAATTTACAGCTTTAATGAGCATGTCGCCGTCAAAATTGCCGGCGTACGCTCTTGCATTGAATTTATTCCCACCTAAATAAACAGCATCAGCACCGCTTTCTACAGCGGCAACTAATGCTTCCATACTTCCAGCCGGTGCCAGCAGCTCAATTTTACTCATCAAGTTCACTTCCTAAGAAAAATACAACGAAAGGGCGGGAGAACGGGAACCACTGAAGACACTGAAATTCACTGAATTCACGGCGGAAAAATATAATACTTACCGTGAAATTCCGTGGAACATCCGTGTGTTCCGTGGTTTTCGTCCTCTTGACGCATCTTTCTATATATTGTTTGCCCTATTATTCCTGTTTTTATCTAACCTTTTTACCTTAGTTTCATCAAGTTCCTTCCTTGTCTTCAAAAGCTCTATCTGATTCTCAAACAGCTTTCCCTGTAAATCGTTGATGGTCTCCTTCGATACATCAAGCTCACATTTCAAATCTCTAAGCTCTTCCTGGGCTTTAGCCCATTCCCTGCTTATTTTTCCAAGCTCTATCTGGGTCTTGGTATATTCGCTCTGCATTTTTGTATATTGCTCTTTAATTGCCTCAAGCTCTTGCCTGAGTTCGTTCAGTTCCTCAAAGGGCCTTTGCATTTCTCCCTGTATCTGATCAAGCTTTTCTACAGTTTCAGAATATTGCTCCTGTGTTTTGTAAAGTGCATCCGCCATATTCAGGGCAGTAAGCACAGCAACCATTGTTGAGTTATATCTGGAATTACCCTTTGCAATCTCTTTCATGATTGCATCAACCTTATCCGCCAAACCCTGCACATATTCTTCTGAGTTTTCTGCAAGCATCACATATTCCGTACCGAATATATTAACTCCTATTTTCTTTTTCTCGGACATATATTACAACTCCTTTTGGATCGAGAAAGTATTTTCAGGTGTATCATTAATATATTCTTTAAAAATCCATTTTTTCCTTCATTATCTTGCATATTAACAAAAATATTATGGTTCTGGCTTTATTCTCCCCATATTACCTCGAATGTATCAATTGCTGCAGCTTTTACAACAGGGTACAGTCCGCTTGCAACTCCTGCCACAGCAGAGGCAAACAGTGTAAGAGCCATTATATTGAAGGTCAAAACAGCTTTGACATTTATGAAACTGCCGATAATGCTTCCCGCTATAATTCCTGCTGCCATACCCAATAATCCGCAGATAATACAAATAGCCAGCGATTTGAACATTACCACATACTGGATCTCCCTTATACCTGCCCCGTAAAGTTTATAAAAGCCTATTTCTTTTTTTCTTTCTGATAATGACAACAGCATCAGGTTCATTATACCGATACAGCCTATAATTAAAGATACTACGGAAATAGCAATTGAAAAAGCAAGAGTTATAACCCTGCTTTGTTCCTGCTGCGGAAGAGCATTCTCTTCTGTCAGTACAATCACTGAAATGCCATCCTGATTGAGACCATACAGCAGCTTCATAAATTCTTCCTTTGGTTTAGGCTCTAAGGCTGCTACAGGATCATCCGCCAGTATCATTGCCGGTGTATTTACAACCGCCCTCGCGAGGGAGACCAGTTGTTTCTGGTATTCACTCAATTGGCTGACCTTTACATCAATCAAGTTTTCTATGCCTGTCCTTTTTTGCTGCCGCATCCATTCTCTCCTGCTTCTCCCTGATGGATATGCTTTTGCCAAGCATTGGCAGCTCCATATTCTCGGCAACAGTTTTGCTGTCAAGCAAATTGAAGTTCTTGAACAAGTAACCTATTTTGTTCATTCTTATGCGGTCAAGGTCAGCATCCTTTGCCAATGAAATATCCTCATAGTCAAACATATATTTTCCTGATGAAGGGCGTTCAAGACAGCCGACAAGGTTAAAAAATACATTCTTTTGCTTTCCGCTGAGGCCATGTATGATTACAAACTCACCTTGTATAATTCTGATGTTGGCATTTTCTACCGCTTCCTTCGCAACTGTGCCCTGCAAGTATGTTTTACTCAGGTTTTCAGTCCAAATGAGGACTCTGGATTCTTTTGAAATCATATTTACTCATACCTCCAGCCCCATATCCTTACTGAGCCTTTTTCCTGCATATCTTCCGGAGGATTAACGATATATTTGTCGCCCTTAATTAAACCTTCCAGTATTTCCACTTCAAAGCTTGTTTCAACCCCTGTCCTTACAGGTATTTTGGTTGCCATGTCATCCTTTATTACTTCATCCTTAAGCTTCTCGTCAGTTCCCGGAATAATGCCTACAACACTTTTACTTTTGGGATTATCGTACTTATCAAAGCTAACTGTAAGGTTTATTTTCATATCCGACTTTCTTAAAAGCTCGTCCCCTTTGTTCGAGGATATTGCTATGTTAAGTATGGGATCTTTTATGTTCGCCAGGCGGTCAATCGTTTCTTTTTTTTGCAATATCCTTGCTTTCCCACCTTGAGGTATATACAAGTGCTTTGGGTCGTATAGCGTTGTTTATGACCCCTACAAACCGCATAAACAGTATATCGTTCAAACCTCTTGTGTCAATTAGCATGACCTTTCCATGGAAGTTTTGGTACCAGCTGTCGTCGAACATGTACCTGCTCAGGTCTTCTATTGTCACATACTCAAGCTCATATGTACCGTAAATTCTCTGCGGTGTTGTTATTGAATAATCTTTTCTGAATATTGATTCGATAGTTCCCGAAATCTCACTGCTGACCTTCATGGTTGAGTCCTTTATATTAAAAGCGCTTTCCATATCATACTCATGTATGTATGTCCCGTCATATGGCTGTACCCCGTATGCCTTTAACCTTTCAGAAATCATTTCCGCTATTTTGCCATTCTTTCCGCTGCCTGCCCTCCTGCCTTCATACTCCGGGCTGGAAAGCCAGTCCATCGTATTGAATGCTTCCACATAATCAAACTTATAGGGGCTCCTTCCGTGGGGGAAGAATATTATCAGCAGTACAACCCCATAAAAGGCTAGTTTTCTTCTTACACTTGCCCTGTATACCTCTATATTCCTAATCTCATATATAAGCCTTAACGGTGACAGAAAGGACGGTATCCCCCTTATCCATGTAATGACCCTTGAATTCCTCTTATCAAACTCCAGCCTTAAACCTTCGCCCAACAGGTTGAAGCCTATAATACCTACGGAGAAGGCTATTGCAGGGTATAAAACAAAACAATCCATACCTTACCGATTGCTATTTCTCCTTCTATGAAATCCTCGTTCAGTATTTCTTCAACCTTTTCCTTTAGAAGGTTGGCAAGCTTGCTCCAGCCGAATATTATGAGCACATAGCTTACTATAACCGTAGGTTCCTTGAACAAGTCTGCAACCAGCTTTATCCTGGTAAGCAGCAAAGTCACTACTATAAGCGGGAATGCGCTGAATAAAATATTGAATTGCTTTATAATCCAGATTGAGAACCTGTTTTTATAGCCTGCCAGTATTGCAAGAGGCAGGGAAATCAAAAGCCTCCCAATTGCCACAAAAAATGCGGTGAATAAAGTAAGCTTGCAGCCATAGAATGCAAGACTCCGCATATCCCTGCCGATAACATCGGTACCCCATGGGTACTCGGGACAGGGTTCTACCGGCGGCGCAAAAAGGTTTATCTTTCAATCTATGAATATGAATTGCGCCCTCTCAGTTCCATAAGGGTCGGAGGGTGTGAAAATTTCCGGATAAATGCTTGCAATCAGCAGGAATGAAACAACAATAATACCCAAAATAAGAGGATAGTTCAGCTTCTTCATAGGCTTTCCTCCTTAAGAGGCTTTACAGCAATTGATCTTACAAGTTTGAAAGCTGTGTCCAGCACAATAGCAAGAAGAATTCCTCCCAGAAGCAGCTTGATCGAATTGGGCATAATATCCGTCACAAGGTAGTTTAGTGATTGATTATCCCTTCCTGCCCTTCCGAGGTCAAGCTGCAGCAATGAGGACAATATTTTCCCCGACAAGTTTACAAGCATATTTCTCAATTCATAACCCTCTCTATGAACAGCTTGTATCAAGCAAATGGCACGCTGTCCTGTGATCTGCATTCACATCCTGTATAAAGGGCCTTTTCTCACTGCATTATTCCAATTCTCTGACGCTGCCCGCCGCTGAACTCGTGAGGAAATTTTTTCCCGTCCTTTTCACTTAACCCAACAAGGTTCAGCAGCCTTTTGACTTCTTTTCCGTAATCATATTTGAATACAATTTTATGTATGCTTAATGGCTCTGACAGAATATCTTCCACCGTCATTTTAGGGTCCATGGCTGAATAGGGATTCTGAAATACTACCTGAATATCCTTCCTTATAGCCCTCAATTCCTTGGTGGAAATATCATTGATATCCCTGCCTTCAAGGTAAATCTCCCCTGATGTCGGCTTAATAAGCCTCAAAATGAGCCTTCCTGTAATGGATTTGCCACACCCGCTCTCCCCAACCAGTCCAAGAGTCTCTCCCTCAAATATATCGAAGGATACTCCATCGACGGCTTTTACATAATTCTTTTCTAATCCGAGTCTTGAGTTCATTTCAAAATGTTTGACCAGATCCTTGACCTCAATTATCTTGTTCACGGCAATCCACCCCCTTTTTTTATATTATCAGAAAATAACGAATTTTTAACTGATAATTGT
>JBLNDG010000127.1:0-19472 GCA_050261415.1 Caulobacteraceae bacterium
CAACTCAGGCGCAGCATTAATTGCTGCAGGTATTATTATATCTATATTTGGTGCACTAAACGGATACTTGATGACCGGTGTGAGGGTTCCTTTTGCCATGGCCCAGGACAACCTATTCCCCTTTGCAAAGTTCTTCGGTAAAATAAGTGACAAATTTGGAACACCGGTAAACACTTTATTAATCGAAGCACTGCTGGCAGCGTTATATGTATTGAGCGGTTCCTTTGAAACACTAACAAACCTGGCTGTATTTGCAATGTGGATATTCTTTATAATGACAGTAGCAGGCATATTCATTTTAAGATCAAGGTTCAAAAATATCGAAAGACCTTATGCAGTCCCCTTATTCCCTATAGTCCCATTTATAGGTATAGCCGGTGGAATATATATATACTTGTCAGCACCCTGGTTACCAGTACAGCCTACGCATTATACGGGTTAGCAGTGACAGCTTTGGGACTTCCTATTTATTTATTGATCAAAAGAAGAAATAAGTAATTGTAAATAGGAACAGCCCAAAAGTATTGATATATCATACTTTTGGGCTGTTTTCGCATTCACTTGTGGTACTGTTCACCGTTTCGCTATAACTGCGATTTTTCTGTTCATACTAATAACTGGATAACTTCTGTACTGGCACCATACTTTAACATCTTACATGTTTACGTTTAAAGCCTAGTTTTCCTTTATCAACTGCATTTTGAATATATTCCGCTGCAACATTTGTTTGACAGAGGGTTTGTCCCATAAAAACATCTACCTTTCCTACTTCTTGAGCAATTTTCTTTGCTTCTTCATGAAGCGGCAAATATGAAATGCCAACAGACATAATAAAATTGTTCATGGCATATTTATTACGGTTTGGCTGGTTGTGTATCGTGTCACGTACCCTGTTAAGCATTGCCAAAAGTTTGTCCTTGTCAAATTCACTGTCTTTACGAGTACCTAATAGCCACTCATAGCAACTCCAGCCAGCCGACATTGTCAACTCTTTTCCCTGTCAATCCAGCGGTCGGCAACGGTAAAGGCAATATCTGTTTCGGCAAAGGTTACTGCCACAATGTAGTCCGAAATCATATAAAAATAAGCGCCCTCTATCCATCGGTTAAAATCTTCTTCGGTCATTTTCTTTGGCTCTGCTATCATGCCAGCTAAATACATGGCATCATAATTTCCTGTTGCATAAAGCTGCTCTGCCAAAGGCTGATTGTATTTTATTTTCTTAAAAATCGGCTTCATAGCGCTTATGGTTACGCCAAAAACAGGCTCTTGCGCACCATTGCTCATGTAAATTTTTTTCGTGCGCTCTGTACCAAGGGACTTTAGTTCGTCCATGATTTCGTTTTGTTTCATTTGTAATATCTCCTTAAAGTATTATAGTAAAATTCGTAACTTGATAATATCAACGGCACCGATTCTTAGTGACTATTATAATACTTTTGTAAATTTTCAACTATTAAAAAACTAAGAAAGCTAAAGGAAGCTTTCTACCATAGAAAGCTTAAAAAGTTATTTAAAGCCATGGATAATAAAGCAAATTACTGGCATTAAAAGAAAATTTACATGAACTGTTATACAGTTTTAAATTTTACCATATGAGATATGCATAGTATAATAATAATAAAGGTAAAAGGTATTTAAATAGTTCTAGGGGGTATAACAATGGACTATAAATATTTGTTGGAAATGATGCTTACCCATTTAGACGAAGGAATATTGGTAGTTGATAACGATGCAAATGTCACTTTTTTCAATGAACCGGCATCAAATATTGCCGGTATTGATTCCAATGAAGCCATTGGTAAAAATATATTGGACATATTTCCGGGATTGACACCTGAAACCAGTACTTTTTATTATGTATTAAAAACTAAAAAACCTTTGATTGATTACGTACAGAATTATATAAATTATAAAGGTAAAAAGGTTTCTACTGTTACATCAACCATACCTCTCATAAAAAATCAAGAGATAATTGGTGCTATGGAAATATACAGGGATTTGACCTATACAAAAGAATTATCTGATAAAATTTATTCTCTACAAGAAAAAATATCCCAATATAATTCTACTCCAAAATCATGTATTAAGAATGGCACTGAATATACATTCGATGATATAATTGGTGAAAGCAGTGCGATCAGAGCCTTAAAAGAGAAAGCAAAAAAAGTCGCAGACAGTGTATCTCCCGTATTAGTATATGGAGAAACCGGAACTGGTAAGGAACTTTTAGTACAAGCCATACATAATGCCAGTATAAAGCGGAGCAGCAAACCATTTATTGCTCAAAACTGCGCAGCTTTACCTGCAACACTTTTGGAAGGAATACTTTTTGGCACGTCATCCGGAAGTTTTACAGGTGCCAAAGATAAACCCGGTCTTTTTGAACTGGCCAATGGAGGCACACTTTTTTTAGATGAAATAAATTCAATGCCCATTGAGCTTCAGGCAAAGCTGTTGAGAGTACTTCAAGACAGTACAGTGAGAAGACTGGGAGGGGAAAATACAATCACTGTGGATGTAAGAGTGATTGCTTCTACAAATGAAGAGCCTTCAAGGGCAGTTGAAAATGGGCTGCTTAGAGAAGATCTATATTATAGATTGAATGTTGTTCCATTAAGAATACCTCCTTTAAGGGAAAGACAAGAAGATATTTATATATTGGTAGATCACTTTATTAAGCTGTATAATAATAAACTTAATAGAAATATAAAGGAAGTATCTCCGAGAGTTATGTCTATATTATTAAACAGAATGTGGCCAGGAAATGTCAGAGAGTTAAAATGTACAATCGAAAATATAATGAACTTTGTTGATAAAGAAGTAATTTACCTGGACGAAATCACATTCAATTCCTGTGATAATATGTTATCAGTGTATAAACATAAAAATGAGCCATATTCATATAATGAATGCAGCATACCTCCATTAAATGAAGCAGTAGATAAATATGAAAAAGATCTGATTATAAAAGCTATAGAACAGGTGGACGGAAATCACGCAAAGGCGGCGAGGTTGCTGAAAGTACCCAAGCAAACACTTTATAACAAAGTCAAGAAATATCAAATTAACTGCAAAGTGAAGATTGAATGATAAAAAAATAATACAAAGTCCCATAAATGGTGCCGTAAGCACCAATTGTGGGACTTTTTTTCTTCCTATCATAATTTATGTGCAACTTTTTTTAAAGCATATATTGCTTAAAAGGTTCTTTAATAAGCAAAAGTATTAATTATAGAATTTTTCATACAATTGCATGCACTTGGCACGAACATTGCGATATTTTTTAAATAAGTTTAAATGGTATTCTACACATTTTTCTTCAATAATTTGTAGTCTATACCGCTCATTTTACTTTAGAAGGAGGTGTATTAAAAATTACATATCCAGTTATTTCTATTAGAAAGAAGGTGCTTAGTGAAAATTCTCCAATGCATTATGTAAAAATAACTGTAATATTTTCTTTGGTATTTATCTAATTTATTGTCCTAGTGATAATCTAAAAAAATCAAGGATTATGGAGGGGAAAAAATGAACGAAAAAAATGAACAGTGGGGAAGCAGGCTTGGATTTATAATGGCTACCTTGGGTATGGCCGTGGGGACAGGTAATATATGGAGATTCCCGCGTATGGCCGGAACAAATGGAGGAGGTTCATTTATAATTGCCTACATCATCGCTAACCTTGTATGGGCAGCACCTCTAATGATATCTGAAATAGCACTAGGGAAAAAATATAAACTGGGTACTTCCGGTGCCTTCAGAGAATTTATGGGCAGAAAATTCACCTGGATAGGTGGATGGATTTGCTGGGTATGTGCTGCAATAACATTCTATTATGTAGTAGTATTCGGCCAGGCTATGAGATATTTCCTATTCGGCCTTCAGGGCGTATACAAACCGGGGCTCGATACTCAAAAGCTGTGGGATAATTTTATAGGCAGCCCTATACAGAATATAGCATTGTTGGCAGTAGGAGTAATCTTGTCATATTATTTTGGTTCAAGGGTTGTTAATAAAGGCTTGGAGAAGTTAAACAAATTTGCCGTGCCTACTCTTTTCATATGTCTTATAATAACTTTTGTATGGGGACTCACGATAAAAGGCTCTACTTTAGGTCTTAAGTATATGTTTGTGCCTAACTGGACATTATTCTTAAATCCAATTTTATGGCTTGCAGCATTCACTCAGGCGGCATGGTCCACAGGAGCAGGCTGGGGAGAAATGCTTACATATGGTAACTATTTAAAAGACGATGATGACGTTGCATGTAACGGCATGATGGCAGTATTTGGTGACCAGCTTGGAGCAATGGCAGGTGGGTTAGCTGTTCTGCCGGTGGTATTTGCTTTATCCGCTACTCCTGATGCAGCAGTTAGTGCATTAAAGACCGGCAATGTGGGTCTCACTTTCATATATCTTGCGAAAGTATTCCCTACGATGCCTGGTGGAAATATTATTGCAACACTTTTCTTCCTTTCTTTATCACTTGCAGCTTTAACGTCCCTAGTGGCACAGATGGAAGTACTTATACGTAATTTTGTAAATGCAGGATATGATAAAAAGAAAGCCGCATTTATCTGCTGTGCTGCAACATTTATCCTTGGTATTCCCTCTGCAGTAAGCATTGACTTTCTTAACAACCAGGATTGGGTATGGGGTATAGGACTGTTAGTCGGCGGATTATTCTACTCCATAGCAATATACAAGTTTGGAATAGATAAAATGCGTACTGAGCTTATAAATAAGACCAGCGATATAAAACTTCCGAAATTGTACTACAACACATGCATAAAGCTATTCCCTGTTCTCTTTGTAGCAATAGTAGGATGGTGGATAATGCAGTCAATTTCATGGCACCCGGAAAACTGGTGGAACCCATTTGTAGTAGATAGTGTAGGTACTTTAGTTGTACAGGTGGCTATTTCCTTCGCGATATTCTATTTCCTTAATGAAAAGATTGCAAAGAAGATTTTGCCGTATAAAGAAGACAAAAATCAAAATATAGCTTAATAATATTTAGAATATATTTAGGAGGAAATAATATGGAAACTGCAATTTGGATGATTATATGTTTAGGTATAGTAATAGGTGGTTTTACACGATTTGCATGGATTGCAGCCTCAAGTGAAAAAAGCAAGAAATAGTGTTATGGTTGTACTCTCAATGAAACGTGGAGGTGAATGTAGAACATTCACCTCCATGCTAAAAAAGCTGTGGGGTGACAAAATTGGAATCTGGCATGATTTTTAATATACAGAAATTTTCAATACATGATGGCCCTGGTATAAGGACGACAGTTTTTTTCAATGGGTGTCCTTTAAGATGCTTATGGTGTCATAATCCCGAAAGTCAGAATACTAAAAAGGAGATGTTATATTATAGAGAAAAATGTGTTTTATGCAGAACATGTGAGGCAGTTTGTCCAGAGAAAGCGGTAAAGCTTGAGAACGGCCGAATGGTCACACATATGGATAAATGTGTTTTCTGCGGGAAGTGCGTAACATATTGTATGTATGAAACAAGAGATATAGCAGGAAAGGAATATACTGTAGATGAGGTTTTAAAAGTAGTTCTGCAAGACAGGGTTTTTTACAAGCAGTCCGGAGGCGGTGTAACCGTTTCAGGAGGAGAACCGCTGATGCAGATAGACTTTGTCGAAGAGCTGTTGAGAAGATTAAAAGAGGAAGGCATACATACCGCTGTAGATACATGCGGGGCTGTTAGCTTTGATGTATTGGAGCGCGTAGCTAAATATACGGATTTATTTCTTTATGACATCAAGCTGATGGATGATCAGAAACATATAGAATATATCGGTGTTTCAAACAAGCTCATTATTGATAATTTAATCAAACTGTCAAAGATGCATAACAATATAAATATTAGAATGCCTATAATAGAAGGCATTAACGCGGATAACAGCCACATTGAGAAAACTTTAGGTGTTATTAAAGATTTAAATATTGAAAAAGTCAATTTGCTGCCATATCATGATTTTGCAAAACATAAATACTATAAATTGGGTCGGGTCTACGATGAGGACAGGATGTCAAAACCATCCGAGGTCAAAATGAACACCTACAAGGAAATGTTTGAAAAAGCAGGATATAAAGTCAAAATAGGGGGGTAAAAGATGAGAGGTTATACAGAGAGGACGAAAAGATTAAGGCAAGAAAGTGTTTCGGCACAGCCGAAAATAAGCTTGGAGAGAGCATTGCTGGAGACAGAATTCTACAAAGAGAATTATGGGAAATACGAGACCCCGGTAATGAGGGCATTGAATTTCAAGAATTACATGGAGAAGAGAAAGCTCTATATAGGCAAGGACGAGCTCATAATAGGTGAGAAGAGCGAAGGACCGCAGATAGTTCCAACATATCCGGAGATCTGTGCACATACAGTAGAAGACATGAAGGTCATGAACGAGAGAAAATTTATCAGCTTCAAGTCAACAGATGAAGATATGGAAGTGCAGGAAAAGGAAATACTGCCGTTTTGGAAGGGCAAATGCACGAGAGACATGTTGCTTGATTCAATGACACAGGAGTGGAAGGACTGCTATGCGGCAGGTATGTTTACTGAATTCATGGAGCAGAGGGCACCCGGACATACAGTAGCAGACGGAAAGATATATGAAAAAGGATTCATTGACTTCAAGAGAGAAATAGAAGAAGAGATCGACAAGCTCGATTTTCTGAATGACCCCGAAGCTTATGACAAGAAAGCGGAGCTTGAAGGAATGGCAATATCATGCGATGCGATAATGATATATGGGAAGAGAAACGCTGATTATGCAAGAGAGCTTGCAGCAAAAGAGACAGACCCTAAGAGAAGAGAAGAGCTTTTGTGGATAGCAGGGAACTGCGACGTAGTACCGGCACATAAGCCGGAAACATTCGCACAGGCACTACAGATGTATTGGTTTGTACATGTAGGAATAACGACAGAGACAAACACATGGGATTCGTTCTCACCGGGAAGACTTGACCAGTACGTATATCCGTTCTACAAAAAAGAAAAAGAAGAAGGAACGATGAACTATGACAAAGCAAGAGAGCTGATGGAGTGCCTGTGGGTAAAATTCAATAATCAGCCGGCACCGCCAAAAGTAGGAATAACATTAAAAGAGAGTGCAACATATACAGACTTTGCTAACTTAAACACAGGTGGCATCAATCCTTATACAGGAGAAGACGGAGTCAATGATATATCATATATAATACTTGACACAATGGATGAAATGAGACTGGTACAGCCGAATTCAAATGTACAGATAAGTAATAAGACACCGGACAAATTCCTGAAGAGAGCAGTTGAGATAGCAAAGGAAGGCTGGGGACAGCCGGCATTCTACAATACAGAAGAGCTGATACAGGAACTGCTGAATGCAGGAAAGTCATTGGAAGATGCAAGATTCGGAGGCTGCAGCGGATGTGTTGAGACAGGATGCCACGGAAGAGAGGCATACATACTGACAGGATATCTGAATGTACCGAAAGTGCTCGAAATAACACTGAATAACGGCTATGATAAGTATACACGCAAAACAATAGGACTGAAGACAGGAGATCCGACAGAATTCAAATCATATGACGATCTGAAAGATGCATTCTACAAACAGCTGGAATACCTTATAGATGTAAAAATCAGAGGGAACAATGTAATAGAGAAGATTTTCGCAAAACATATGCCTTCTACATTTATGTCGGTACTGACAGACGGATGCAAGGAGAAGGGCAGGGACTACAATGCAGGTGGAGCTAAGTATAACACAAGATATATACAGGTAGTAGGAATAGGAACAATAACAGACATGCTGGCATCAATCAAGTACAACATATATGAGCAGAAGAGAATTTCAATGAAAGAGATGCTGGATGCGATAGATGCAAACTTTGAAGGACATGAGATGACGAAGAATCTGGTGCTCAATCATACACCGAAGTATGGGAACGATGATGACTATGCAGATAACATAATGATTGATGTATTCACAAATGTAAGGGACAGAATCAAGGGGAGAAAGGCAGTATGCGGAGGAACATACCATATAGACATGCTGCCGACGACATGCCATGTATATTTCGGCTCAGTAATGACAGCATCAGCAAACGGAAGACTTGCCGGGAAGCCGGTAACAGACGGAATATCACCTGAGAAGGGAGCAGATGTAAACGGACCGACAGCGGTAATCAAGTCATGTGCGAAGATGGACCACACGTCAACAGGAGGAACGCTGCTGAATCAGAAATTTACACCTTCGTCGATATCAGGGCATGAAGGAACAGATAATGTAGCAGCATTGATAAGATCGTACTTTGAGATGATGGGACATCATATTCAGTTCAATGTGATAGACAGGGAAACGCTGAGAGAAGCACAGAGACATCCTGACGAACACAAAGATCTGATTGTGAGAGTAGCAGGATATTCAGATTATTTCAACAATTTGGAGAAATCACTGCAGGATGAGATAATAGATAGAACAGAACAGTCATTTAACTAAAATTATGACATAAGTTCTAAATATATAAGTGCCAGGGAAGGCTCCGAAAAAAGGTCACTAAAAGCAGCAACTTTCCTGGTAAAAACTGTAACTAATTTTGTGAGTATGGAAGGATAACTTCCTTTCCAGACAAGATTCGCCCATATTTTGTTGGTCTATTTTGCCAGAATCGCTCAGTTTTATGTATGAAATTGGACGGTTCTGGCAATAATTTTATTAGACAAGATTCTATAAAAAGACTCCTTTCTGGCTTATGTTTGATGTTAGTTCCCTCATAAGCTGCCGCTTGGCATCGTTCCGGTAAAACTTAGCTTCACATCCTAGTTGATTCAATACTTCCCAGTAAAAGGATAGCGTCAATTTACTGTAGGGAAAAGAAGAATAGACCACATCCTGGAATTGAGGAAATACTATCATCCCGGTCACGCCCTTGACAACACGCATCTCCCATATGGTTTGTCAGACCTGCTGGAAGCTTTCTCTTGACTGAGTGCCTCTGGAGCTATTCAGGCTGCCATTTTGTCCATTATACCATATGGGTCCCTCTTATTGTAAAGGGTTCGCTTCCAATTTGAGTATCATTAGTTTTAATTCTGCTTGAGAAAGAATATTTATTATATCTCTTGGATTGCCTTCACAAGCTCAATTAGTTCAGAAGCATTGATATATCTTGATCCTGGGCTGTTTTCGCCGTTATTTATGATACGGTTCACCCTTGATAATCCTGAATCCCCGGTATACCTGCTCCAGCAGTATTACTCGCATGAGCTGATGAGGGAAGGTCATTTTTGAGAAGGAGAGCTGGTAGTCTGCCCGCTTCAGCACTTCATCACTAAGCCCAAGGGAACCGCCAATCACAAAGGCGATATTGCTTGTACCCCGGATGCCCAGATTATCAACAAAACCTGCAAAGTCTTCCGAGGATAGCATTTTGCCTTGTATTGCCAGGGCAATTACATAGGTATCGTCTTTGATATACCTAAGTATGCCTTGTCCCTCCTTCTGCTTTACTAAAAGCTCCTGAGCGGGGCTTAGGTTTTCAGGAGCCTTTTCATCAGGTACTTCTATGATTTCTGTCCTGCAATATTTTGAAAGCCGTGTAAGGTATTCTTCCACGGCTTCCTTCATATATTTTTCCTTCAGTTTTCCTACCGCTATGATTGCGATGTTCATTATCTAAATTCCTCCGGCATTTCCACCAGCTTCACGTCAGTTGTATATTCCCTTCCGTTTCTCAGGTACGTTACCTTGACGGTATCGCCGGGATTTCTGCTGAATACTATGTATTTAAATTTGACCAGTGTATTTACTTCCGTATTATTTATATGGGTTATAATGTCACCCTTCTTAAGCCCCGAAAGCTTGGCAGGTGTATTAGCCTTAACATCATAAAGGTATATTCCCCCTTGGATCTGTATATCTGTGGCATAGTAGCCCAACATTTCACTGTCTAGAGGGGTAATACCCATATAAGTGGGTATAAATTTGCCATTCTCAATTAGTTTCTTGGTTATAGGCTTAGCCATATTAATAGGTATCGCAAAACCCAGGCCTTCGGCCGATGCCTTTATGGTGTTTATGCCTATTACTTCTCCCCTGCCGTTGATAAGAGGTCCGCCACTGTTTCCGGGATTTATGGCGGCATCCGTCTGAATAAGGTCTTCCATTACGGAGCCTTCCTCTTCAACCATTATGCTCCTGTTGAGCCCTGATACTATACCCTGGGTGACTGTTCTTTCAAACCTCGTACCCAAAGGGTTTCCTATTGCTATTGTAGTTTCACCTACAATAAGGTTATCAGAGTCGCCCATTTCCGCTACTGCCAGGTTTGCTGCATCAACCTTTACAACTGCCAGATCCAGAAGTGTGTCCTTCCACAGGACATTGCCGGTCAATTCCCTGCCGTCCTTGAAAAACACAGTAAGTTCCTCCGGATGTTCCCCAACTACATGGGCATTCGTCAATATATAGCCTCTTGGATCTATAATAACTCCCGAACCTTCACCTTCGTAAGACTTCTTTCCAAAGAACATATCCCTTTCAATAGTTATGGTGCTTATACGTACAACCGCAGGTGTCACCTTCTGCGCTACCGCTGCAGCAACATTCAGATTATCTGAAGGCCTTAGCACTACCTGCTGCCCGAATAACTGATTATTGCCCTGGTACATGGGCGCCAATCTGTTATACAATATTGACGGAACTATCGCCGAGACCAGGATACCCCCGATTACTGCTCCCACCAAACCGGTTGCAAGGTATGACAGCCCCGACGGCCTTTTATAATGTACCTGTTCATACTTTCTATTATCCGCCGGTTCATTTACGATATCCTCTGCTTTCTGTTCCAAGCTTTCATAGCCCGGTTCCGCCTGCTGGATTTCACCGCTTTCCTGACTGTCGCCCTCCCGCCTGTCTTCTGTCCCATTATCAAAATTGTCCACAAAATCATCCTCCATAATAGCCAAACTTTGATATATTAAAATCTTATTTCCTCTCTGACATTAATATAACCAATCGTCGGCTACAAATGCATGACACCTATTCTATGGAATAGCATCTGCTGACCCCATTTCTTGGAGCAAGATCTATGTTTATGTCAGTGCCTAACTTCACATTTTTCTGTTCCAATATTCCCTTTACTGTTTGATAGGCAAGCTCGGGGAAATTGTTCTCCTTGCTGAGATGCCCCAGAAGCACTTCGCGTACTCCCGTTTTCAGAAGCTCGTAAACTGCCAATCCTGCTGCTTCATTGGAAAGATGCCCGTGATCGCTTAATATTCTTCTTTTCAAAAAATACGGATACTTCCCCACTTTAAGCATTTCTATATCATGGTTGGATTCCAGCAAAACCATATCCGAACCGCTTATGTTTTCCCTTACTGTATCACTGAAATGCCCCAGATCGGTAGCGATACTGACCTTGTTTTTCCCTGCATAGAAGCAGTATCCGACCGGATCTGCCGCATCATGGGGTATGTTATAGGATTTGATCCCGATTTCTTCTATTTCAAATTCGTCTTCTGTAGCAAGCACTCTGATGTTCTCCGACTTTACCTCACCGATTGAGTCCGACATGCTGTTCCAGGTTTTTATATTTGCATAAACCGGTATGTTTAATTTTCTTGAAACTATACCTACGCTTTTTATATGGTCCGAATGCTCATGGGTAACCAGTATGCCCTTTATTATACTGGTGCATACTCCTATGTTTTTCAGGTTGTTAAGTATCTCCTTGCCGCTTACGCCGCAGTCAACCAGCACTCCGCTGCTCTCATTCCCCACAAATATACAATTGCCGCTGCTCCCGCTTGATAGTGAGCAAAGTCGTATCCCCATTTCTTCCTCCAGTGCAGATAATTCTATATATTATTTTTCTACCCTTGTAATATCTGCGCCCAAATTTCTCATCTTTTCTACGAGGTTTTCATAGCCTCTGTCTATATGCCTCAGGTTGCTTATCTCGGTCTCCCCCTCTGCTGCCAGTCCCGCTACTACCATTGCCGCTCCTGCTCTCAAATCCGTCGCATATACAGGAGAACCGGAAAGTTTGTGTATCCCTTCAATTATTGCTACTCTTCCCTCTACCTTTATATTTGCTCCCATCCTCTTCAGCTCATCAACATGCTTGAATCTGCCTTCCCATATGCTTTCAGTTATAATTCCCGTACCTTCGGAAATGGAAAGGAGTACACTCATAGGCTGCTGCAAATCAGTCGGAAAACCCGGATATGGGAGTGTTTTTATATTTACGGCTTTAGGCCTTGTTTTCGCATTCACTCTTATGGAATCCTCGTATTCCTCTACTTCAATATCCATTTCCCTAAGCTTTGCCGAAACCGACTCCAAATGGGTGGGTATAACATTTTTAATATGTACATCTCCCTGCGTAGCTGCTGCTGCAATCATGTATGTTCCAGCCTCCATCAGGTCGGGTATTATCATATGCTCGCAGCCCCCCAGATAATCTACTCCCTTTATCCTTATTACGTCAGTCCCTGCTCCCTTTATGTTCGCTCCCATAGCGTTCAGAAGATTGGCTATGTCGACTATGTACGGTTCCTTCGCAGCGTTCTCTATCGTTGTCACGCCTTTAGCCCTGCAGGCTGCCAGCATTATGTTTATTGTAGCTCCTACGCTGACTACATCAAGATAAATCGATGCTCCAACCAACTCTGTAGCTCTTGCCTTGATAATTCCATGCTCAACCTTGATTTTTGCACCCATTGCCTCGAAGCCTTTTATATGCTGGTCAATAGGCCTTATGCCTATATCACACCCCCCTGGAAAAGGTACTTCCGCCTTTTTGAATTTTCCTAGGAGTGCCCCGATAAAATAATATGAGGCTCTAAGCTTCTTCGCTGTTTCAAAATCTACTTTATGGTTTTTGATTGTATTGCTTTCGATTGACATTTCACTCTTGCCGTTCATGCTGACTTTAGCCCCAAGCTGAACCAGAAGATCCTTAAGATTTCTTACATCGTCTATATCAGGAAGATTTCTCAGCACACATATGGAATCCGACAGTATAGCTGCCGGAATTATTCCTACGGCAGAGTTTTTTGCCCCGCTGATGCAAACTTCGCCATTCAACTTCTTGTACCCTTTGATAATCAGTTTTTCTTCCAAAGTATAAACCCCTTTTTACGTTATAGTGTTAAAACAATAAACAATAATTTGCTCTTTGTTAATGCTAACCCAAAATTGGAAACTTATTCATTTTCCTACTTTTTGTGCATTATACCACATTCAATTATATCATTGTTTTATAAATTTGATAATATAGCAAAAAAAGGCAACTTCCTTAATTTCAGATAAAATAAAAAGGCTATTTACTAGCCCTTTCCAATCCTTCTATTCTGTTGTTGTACGCATTTATGTAAATCAAATCTCTGCTAGTGGTTATTTTCCATGCCGGGAAAGCTGTGCCTTCCTCTATCTTGGACGTATCTACCTGTTTGTTCGCCCCTGTTCCAAAATAGTAACCCTGTTCAATATTTGTTACATAAATCCCTGATCCGGTGTTATCCTTGTATTGGGCAGGCAGGCTCAAGAGTGCGACTACCGGAGATATGACGCTTGTCTTGTTGTTTGCCGGCTTTACTGTATCGAACCATACAATCTGCGCCTTATAAACACCGGTTTCATTAACATAGAATTTCATCAGGCTGTTGTATATTGTAAAGCGCTTGTATGTCTGCTTCACTACGTATCTTTTGTAGCCGCTGCCATCCTCAACGGATTCTATGTCCCTGCTGTTGATATTCATACCGAGTATTTGCAGAAATTTATCAATGTTTTTCCTGCACGCTTTTTCGTCTATCCCGGATATCCCAGGCTTTATGCTTTTATCTAGGTAGCTAAGCTCCCTGTTATTTTTTATTTGAACTTCCAATCTGCTGTTCTTAAGCATTATACTGCTGCTGTCCGTTTTTTCTTCAACAGCTTCATTTGATGAGAAAAGCTTTTTTATAACCTCGTCCTTGTAAAAAAGCTTGTATTTCACGGTTATGGACGGTAGATTAGTTTTTTTATCCGGAATTTCACCTTTAAAAAATATTTTATTGTCAGCAAGATAGTCGATTATTTCCTTTGCCTTTTCCTTGTCTACATTGCCAACACTCAAATTTCCCGCTCCAATAATCATATATGCAAGAAAGATGTTGATTACCAGGAAAACAGCTATTAGTATGGTCTTTGCTTTTGCCCAATCCATCGAAAAACCCCTCTCCCGGATATTACACCGCTTTATTTATCAAGGATGATTCCCGTTTCTGCATTTATGATATAGCGTTTCTTTTGACTCAGAACCACGCTCTTATCAGAGCTTTCCGCTGTCACGTCCACGACCCAGACAGGAATATAACTGATTTTTTCCTGATAGCTGCGCTCATAGTACGCCAGGTACATATCGTTAATCTGCTTGATTTTTTCTCCGCTGAGCGCTTCAACCTTATTATCCAGAAGTATATCCAATATATCGATGAAGTCTAAAACCTTCTTATAGTCCATTTCACCGGATATTTTCTTTACCGCTCTCTTGTATCTTTTTACTTCATTTCCCGATACCTCAATTTCTATTGTATCACTATTCAGATTTGAGTCCAGGACAATAGGAAGCCCCTCATATGAATACTTGAATTTCAGTATAAATCTGTCCCCCTGCATGCTGGTTATGATGTCGGAAATATATGAGTTCTCCGGAAAACCAAAGTGATTGTTTATAAAATCTATGCTTACATTAATTGCATCACTTACGTTCATTGTGTTTTTCCCGGACGACTGCGCATTGTACTTTACATATTCGAGCATTCCGTTTGTGTACAGTTTGACTACCTGGTCCTCCCTGTCGGTGTATTCTATAGTTCCGTCTATATTTTTTATTATACTGAGCGAAGATTTATCATCAGTGAAAAAGCTTGCTATACTTTCCGGTATGTTATCCTTAACATTAAGTTCCTTCTCCCCGGACAATACCGGAAGACCTTTCGACTCAAGCGTTGTAGGGACAACCACATCTTTGCTGATTAAATCCGGTTGGAGCTTGTCTAAAAATAAGCAAGATATCGTCGGCATCTTTTCCAGACTATTGATTATAAAATTAAGACTGTTCTGGATTCCGTCAATTCTAAGCTCATATATGGCATTTTGTTTTTCATCTACCAGATACAGCCTTCCATCCGTTGATGCTATTATAATTTCATTAATATTTTTTACGCCTATATAATAACCATTATCTATGTCAAATAGTGTAAAAACTGCATTTGCCTCGAGAGGTGAACTGAATATCAGGCTGATTCCCTTCAAACTCCTTACACTATCCAAACCTTCTATGGGAAGCTTCTTGACCTTGTACTTGTCATTTGTAAGTACTGCTGCCTTAATTATTTTCTTTTCCTCTGAAAATAATTTGTTATATATATCATAGTTCGCATTGTTGTTTAGCTCCAAGATACTTTTCTCACCGGTATTAACCACCATTTTATGAGGCCTTAAGAGATTGGACTTGTCAAACTGAGTGGAAACCGTGTTTTCTATCGCATTATTTTTCTCCATAACAAAAATACCCTCAATGGAAGCAAAAAACCATATTCGGGTAGTTAATATAAAACTCAATATAACTAAGGAAAACAATATAATGGATTTAACACGCTCTCGATCCAATCTGATCACCTATAAAATGTTTCTCTACTGTTTGTTTTTATCGACACCCATATCATTCAATAATTTATTGATAGCATCTCCGTTGATATCTTCGCTGGCCTGTGCCTTGTCGTTGAGCTCTATTTCAATTATCTTAAGGGCTGCATTTCCATTTACGTCCTTTACATTAAGAGTGATCTTGTTCTTGCCAAAGTTTAATGTTACTGTCTTAGCAATAAGGCCTGAGGATCCCACAGTCCATTCGTCCGTATCCTGGAGCAGCCAGATACCTTGCTTTTCTGAGTCTTCAGATGCAATCTTTCTCTTTGCCAGTATGCTCTTGCTGTCACCTTCATCATACCAGTAAAGCTGCATGGTAATTACTGTTCCTTCCTTGGCTCTCGCAGAGATTACATACTCGCTTTCGAAGGTTTTTGCTTCTGTTTTGTCTGAAATCAACTCAAAAACAGGAGCAACATCTTTTCTGACGCCGCTGTATTCAGATTGGGCATAAACCGCCGAACCGGCCGCAAATACTGCTGTAACAATAACGGCAGATATTAAAACTTTCTTGAACATGGAAACTCCCCCTGTGACTACGAATTCATTACTTTATTATCCATTGTAAAGTGTAATTACATTATACATGCAAATTATTACAGCATTATTACAGAGTAATTAAGCTTATTTTACAATAATCTAAAATAATGGAAAGTAATAATATATCATATTATCCATATTACGATTACTATTATTCTATAGCTCAGACGGGAAATTTATTATTACTTCCGTACCTTTTCCATACTCACTTTCTATCTTTATTGTACCTTTGTGAGCTTCTACAATATTTTTTGCTATTGAAAGTCCTAATCCCGTACCGCCCATTGCTCTCGAACGGGCTTTATCGACTCTATAAAACCTTTCAAAAAGTCTCGGAATATCTTCCTTGGGTATTCCCATACCTGTATCTGCTATCCTTATCTCGGCGCTGTTCCCGTTAGTGCCTGCAGAAACATGTATCTTGCCCTCTTCAGGAGTATATTTGATTGCATTGCTTATAATATTTATGAATACCTGCTCTATTCTATCCTTATCACCTTTGATCTCCGGGATTTCCCCTTTTGTTTCAAAGGTAAGCGTCTGGTTCTTCTGCTTTGCGGAAATATCCATCTTATAAACACAGTCCTGCAATATATTCTGTATATTGAGCCTCTTCATGTTCCACTCCATCTTGTCATAATCGAGCTTGGACAGCTGCAGCAAATCTTTTACCAGCCTTGTCATTCTCTCGGACTCGCTGTTTATTACCTTCAGGAAATTAATTGTATAGTCCTTGTTTTCTACTGCACCGTCCAGAAGTGTTTCTGTGTAGCTCTTTATAGTTGTAAGCGGTGTCCTGAGCTCGTGGGATACGTTCGCCACAAATTCCTTCCGCATCGTATCAAGTTTTTCCTGCTCGGTTACATCCTGAAGCACCAGTATAGCTCCTTGAGTTTCATTGTTCTCGTTATTCAAAGGCACAACGCTCATCTTTATAATCAAATCGTTTATATTGAGTATATTGAAATTTTTTTCACTTTCAGCAAACAAATCCTTGTATGTTATGCCCAGCTGCAGCAGCTCTGATATTTCATCGAAGTTCTTGTTATCCAGGTCTTCTTTCTTGATTCCAAAAATCTTGTAGGATGCAGGGTTGGCATGGATTATAGCCCCGGCCATGTCAACAGCAATTATACCGTCGGTCATGTGGGTCAGTATTGTCTCAACCTTACTCTTTTCCCTGTTCATCTCATCCAGCGTGCTTTTGAGCCTTACTGTCAGGTAATTGAACATCTCTGTCAGCTGGCCGACTTCATCCCTGGACTTAACAGCGATAACCTGTCCGAAGTCCCCTTTTGCCAGCCTTTCAGCCTTGGACGTTACTTCCTTGATAGGGCCGGTAAAGGTTTTGGACAGGAGATTGCCCAAAAGTGCCGTTACGCATAGAGCCCAAATAGTTGCACTCGAGAGTATTTTCCTGATGCTTTTCATATCTTCCTCAACACTGGACAAATCTGCAATAATATATATTGCTCCTGTTATGTCATTATCTGAGGAAATTATAGGCACCGCAATACTCTTGAGATATTTATTGTTTTCATCCGTCCATTCAATCGCCTTTGCCTGCTTTATAGCCTCATTCACTATCCAAAGGCCAAGTTGGTCATAATCCGTATTCCCCTCAAAGTTTTTCTGACTGGCAACAATGTCTTCATTAACGAAGACATCAACCTCCATTACCTGTTTACCCTGACCTACGAACCAATTGGTTACTATGTCCTGGATATTAGGTGCTCCGACAGTTTTATCCTTCAGGTTGTCAGCCAGATAATCGCCTCTTGAAATAATAGTAGCCGTCATATTGTCTATTTGTTCATTCTTTATGGCTTCTGTTATAAACACGCCTACAATAGACATTGCAAGCCATACCAGCAAGAATGATATTATCACAAGCTTCCATTGGATGCTTCTTAGCATTTAACTAAATCCTCCTGAAGTAATAGCCTACGCCTCTTTTGGTCTGCACATATTTTGCGTTGCTGGGGTCGTCTTCTACCTTCTCCCTGAGTCTCCTTACTGTAACGTCCACGGTTCTTACATCACCGTAGTATTCATATCCCCATACCTCTTCCAGGAGATTTTCTCTTGAAAAAACCTGCTCGGCATGAAGTGCCAGGTATCTCAGGAGTTCAAACTCCCTGAGCGTCAGCTCTATTATATTGTCCTCTTTGCGTACCTCATACCTGTTGAGGTCAATTGTAAGGTTGCCTGACTTTACTACCTGTCCGCCGCTTTCCATACCGCTGTTTAAGAAGTTTACCCTTCTGATGTTTGCTTTGACTCTGGCCATTAATTCCCTTACGCTGAAAGGTTTGGTCATATAGTCATCAGCCCCGAGCTCCAGGCCCAAGACTTTATCAACTTCTTCTTCTTTGGCCGTCAGCATTATTATCGGCGTGCTGACGTTTTCCCTGAGCTTCTTGCATACAGTAAAACCATCCATGATGGGAAGCATTATATCCAATATAATCAAATCAGGTTTATTTTCATATGTCATGTTTATTGCTTGTTGTCCGTCTTCTGCGATAAATACTTTGTAGCCTTCCTTTTCCAGGTTGAATTTTATAATGTCTGCTATCGGTCTCTCATCATCTACAACAAGTATCCTTTTGTTATCCATTAAGTATTTCACCCCTCATAAAAAATTTATATATCTGAAATTATTGTGTTGCCGCTAAATGATTACAAATCTATAATTATTTTACTACTTATGGGCTTTTTCCGCAACAATGGCTATTCTGTGCTCTATTTCCGGATAGGTTCTAAAAACTAAGGACTAAAGTCCTATAAAGATAATACATGTTTCTTATACAAAATTAAGACAAAATAGTATAAAATATGAGTATCTCAACAAAATAGTTTTTATATCCCCCCGGATATAGGAAAACAGATTAATTTATTTGTTTTCTTTTTTTTTTTTACCATTTCCCCGAATCAATAAACTCATTCAGGGACATTCCGTAAACCTTGGCAAAGGAGCTGTCCAGATTATTTCCTGTCTTTAGCTCGCCTAGAAGATTCACCAGCTTGTTTCTGCCGTAGTTTTTTATCAATGAACTTACTATTTTTAATGACTGCTTATAAGCTTTGACTTCATCCAGCTGTATAAAGTTGCTCCTGAGCTCGCTGCCGGTGTAATAACTTTCATAACCATAGCCTTTGGCCCATTCTACACCATATACATCAAGCTCCTCATAAAGAGCAAGCCCTTCAGTCAGCC
>JBLNDG010000128.1:0-18026 GCA_050261415.1 Caulobacteraceae bacterium
ATCAAAGACTCAGGGAATCGTGTTAAAACATACAAACCTGGGCGAAGCAGACAAAATACTTACCATACTTACACGCAACAACGGAAAAATCAAAGCGATTGCAAAAGGCTGCAGAAAACCCAAAAGCAGCCTTCTTTCGTCATCTGAAGTTTTTGTTTTTAGCGAATTTGTGCTTTACAGGGGGACGAATTTTTATCATATAACACAGGCAAACACAAGGGAAACCTTTTACAATATCAGGAAGGATTTATTGAAGCTTTCCTATGCAACATACTTTGTTGAGCTTGCAGAAACCGTTTCAGATGAGGATATACCAAGCGAGAGGCTGTTTCTGCTCCTTGCCAAGGCTCTTTACTACCTCTCAACGGGCGAAATTCCTGCAGGCCTTCTTAATCTTGGCTACCAGCTCAAGCTTATGGACATAAGCGGCTATCGGCCAAACGTATTGAGGTGTGTAAACTGTAGAAAACAAAAAGATGAATACGTAAGATTCAGTGTGGAGCTGGGCGGTGTCATATGCAGGGATTGCCTTGACAGCGACAGCCTGAACCAATATAAGGATGCATACAGGATTAGCCATGGAACCGCAGAAGCTTTTAAATTTTTATTAAATACTGAAATTTCTAGATTAAATACTAAAAAAATTGATAATACTATTTTTAATGAAATGGAAAGAATAATTAGAGCTTTCATCCAAAATCATCTGGACAAGAAATTCAAATCCCTTGATTTTTTGGACGATATAAAAAATTCACAAATTTAGAATATGCATCTGAAAAAGGTTTGAAAGGAGAAGGTACCATGGATGTAAGTCTTGAAAAGATTGATATTATCAGGGATAGGACAGGAATATCATACAAAGAGGCGAAGGAAGCGCTTGAAGCTGCAAATGGTAATGTAGTGGATGCCTTGATCAATATAGAAGAGGCAGGAAACAAAAAGTGGACAGAGACTATCACAGTTAAGGGAAATGAAGCAGTTGACAAACTTAAAGGTATTGTAAAATCCGGAAATGTGAACAGAATCAGAATTAAGAAGGATGAGTACGTGATACTTGATATACCTGTGACGGCCGGAGCAATAAGTGCTGTAGTGATTCCGCAGTTGACGGCTATCGGAACAGCAATTGCACTTCTGTCAAAATGCACAATTGAAGTTGAAAGGCCAAACAAACAGACTATTAACGTTACCGAAGCCATAGCAAATACTGCTGACGATATTGCCAACAAAATCAAGAATGCGGCGGGAGAGCTCAAAAATATGAGATCTGGAAACGTCAACGCCGAAACGACTATTTCGGATCAGGTTGACACATATGGCGACAACACCTCTGATGTATATACTTATAAGACGGATGTGGGAACACATGCAAAAGCAGTAGATTTGGAAGATACATTCAGACAGTAGTGCACATCGGTATGCATGCTGCATATAATACAATATATTGACAAAAGAAAGTTAATCTGCTAAATTAGTGGTAACGAGCCATATTCAGCTATCGGAACAAGTATCATGTGCGTTGAAGAAGAGGAGTAGCCGGACAAAGCATTTGGAGAGAGCCGGGGATGATGAGAACCTGGTATTGCAGTCCGGGGAATGGCGCTTCGGAGCATATTTGATTGAAGAGGGTCAGGGATTAATATCCCGGGCCAATAAGGGTGGAACCGCGGAAGTAGACCTTTCGTCCCTTGGTGTCAAGGGATGGGAGGTCTTTAATATTTTTAATTTATTGGAGGTATAAAGCATGACATTCCAGGAAATCATTTTGACACTTCAGAAATACTGGGCAGAGCAGCATTGCATAATTGCGCAGCCCTATGATGTGGAGAAAGGCGCCGGTACGTCCAGCCCCTATACTTTTTTGAAGGCTCTGGGTCCGGAGCCTTGGAGGGTGGCATACGTCGAACCGTCCAGAAGGCCTGCTGATGCGAGATACGGGGAGAATCCCAACCGTTTGTACCAGCATCACCAGTTCCAGGTAATACTAAAGCCATCCCCGGACAATGTACAGGATCTGTACCTGGGAAGCTTGAAAGCCATTGGAATAGACCCTGTCAAGCATGACATCAGGTTTGTAGAAGATAACTGGGAGAATCCTTCACTTGGAGCATGGGGGCTTGGCTGGGAAGTTTGGCTTGACGGAATGGAGGTAACACAATATACCTATTTCCAGCAGGTAGGAAGTGTGGACTGCCAGCTTGAGTCGGCAGAATTGACCTATGGTTTAGAGCGAATAGCAATGTATATTCAGAATATAAACAATGTGTTCGATATCGAATGGGTTTCCGGTGTAACCTATGGAGACGTCTTCAAAAAAGCAGAATATGAGCATTCCAAGTACAGCTTTGAGGAAGCGGATACAACACTCCTCTTCAGATTCTTTGATGAATACGAAAGCGAAGCGAAGAGACTTCTGGGAAAGAACATTGTACTCCCGGCTTATGATTATGTATTGAAATGCTCCCATACCTTCAATGTATTGGATTCAAGAAAGGCCATAAGTGTCACTGAAAGAACAAGTTATATAGGGCGGATTAGAAATCTGGCAAGACAGGCTGCACAAGAATACTTAAAGCAGAGAGAAGAAATGGGGTATCCCTTACTCCGAAAAGGAATTTTCGGTGGACAGATCGTAGAGATTTCCGGAGGTGAGATAAATGAGTAAGGATCTTTTATTTGAAATAGGAACGGAAGAAACTCCGGCGAAATATATGCCGTCAGCCCTCGAACAGATTAAAAATTTAGCAGCCTCCGCATTTCAGGATAACAGGATAAGCTATGAGGAAATAAAAACCTATGGCACGCCCAGAAGGATAGTATTGCATGTAAAGAATATATCCGAATATCAGGAGGACTTGGAAGAGCTTGTGAAAGGTCCATCCAAAAAGGCGGCTTACGATGAAAACAATAATCCAACCAAAGCCCTACAGGGTTTCTTAAGGGGGCAAAAAGCCGAACTCAGCGATGTTTTTGTCAAGGAACTTTCCGGTGTGGAGTATATATACTACAAGAGGCATGAGAAGGGCAAGTCTACCAGTGAGGTGCTGAAGACGGTACTTCCGGGTATTATGACTTCTGTTGTATTCCCCAAATCAATGAAATGGGGTAACAAATCCTTCAGATTTGCAAGACCTGTAAGATGGTTGGTGCCTATATTTGGAGACGAGCTTATTGAATTTGACAAGGACGGCATCAGATGCAGCAGATACACCAGGGGCCACAGGGTTTTGTCACAGGGAGAAATAGAAATAAAGAACGTTTCGGAGTATTTTGACAAGCTAAGACAAGGCTATGTTATAGTTGACCAGGAAGAAAGACGTTCACTGATTAGAAAACAGTGTGAGGACCTCGCCGGGCAAAAGGGCGGAGAAGTACTCATGGATGAGGAACTGCTGGAGGAAGTAGTGTATCTCGTCGAATATCCGACAGCACTAATCGGGAGCTTCGAAGCAGAGTATCTTAAACTGCCTAAAGAGGTAGTAATAACACCCATGAAAGAACATCAGAGATACTTCCCTGTTGTAGATAAGAGCAATAAACTGCTTAACTACTTCATTACAGTAAGAAACGGCAATGACCAGTACCTTGACATAGTAAGAGAGGGAAATGAGAAGGTTCTAAGGGCAAGGCTTGCAGATGCAAAGTTCTTTTATGACGAAGACTTGAAGACACCGCTGGATGACTGTGCCGAGAAGCTTAAGAATGTTGTTTTCCAGGAAACACTCGGTACTATATATGAAAAGACCCAGAGGATAAAGACGATCTGCGGCAGTATTTCAGAGGTCCTCCGAATCCCGGCAGAACAGCAGGCACAGTTAATAAGATCCGCTCATCTTTGCAAGGCCGATCTGGTAACAAATATGGTTAAAGAGTTTGATGAGCTTCAGGGTATAATGGGCAGGGAATATGCCTTGATACAAGGGGAAAAGCAGGCCGTTGCCGATGCTGTAAAAGAGCATTATATGCCGAGATTCGCCGGCGACAATACACCGGAGACAATGAATGGCGCTATACTCAGCATTGCAGATAAAATTGATACAATATGCGGCTGCTTCGCCATAGGAATACAGCCCACCGGTTCCCAAGACCCTTATGCACTAAGGCGCCAGGCAATAGGAATAACCTCAATAATATTAGAGAGAAAGCTTCACCTGGAATTAACCCAATTATGCGACACTGCTTTGAAAGCTTTTGCGGATAAGGGGATTCTGAAGGGTGATATCGGCAGCATCAGGAAGGATGTAATGGAGTTTTTCAGGCAGAGATTCAAGAATGTAATGATTGACAGAGACTTTGAATATGATGTTATAGACTCGGTAATAAATGCAGGCTTTGATGACATGCTTGATTCATGGCTGAAAATACAGGAGCTTGCAAAATGGAAGTATAAGGAGGAGTTTACTAATATATTAGGTTCTTTCAACAGGGTTTCCAATTTGGCTTCCAAAGCAGAAAGTACGGATATAAACACTGAATTGTTCACTGAAGCTTCTGAGCTTGAACTTTTAAATGCCTTTTTAAAGGTAAGGGCAGAATACGACAAAAGCATTGAAAACAGGGAATATGACAAAGCATTGAGCCTGCTTATTACGTTGAAAAAACCAATAGACGATTTCTTTGACAACATAATGGTCATGGTTGAGGATGAAGATGTAAAAAGCAACAGACTTGGTTTGCTTCTTAATATTGCAAGTATGATGAACAGGCTGGCTGACCTTGGGGCTGTGGTAATCAAGTAAGCTTTGAAAAAAGTATTGTTTTTTTAAATATATATGTTGCAGATACTAAATTCTTTATGTTAGTATTTATAGAGAATGCAGTATAGTATTATCTTTTTTCGTCTTGTTTGCCAAAAATAGATTATTTTTTACAAAACTGCATCGGATTTCATCATAAATCCGGAGCAAAATACGCATTATAATAAAGCGGCTCAAATAAGCTCCGTATCGTTTTGAGGCGGGTGATTGCTATAGAGTTTACAAGTCGTCAGAAGCAGATTATAGAACTTGTGAAACAGTATCAGCCTATAACAAGTGAACAGTTGGCTGCAAAGCTTAGTATGACAAGGGCAGCCCTTAGGCCTGACCTTACTATTCTGACAATGTCGGATATATTAGAAGCAAGGCCGAAGGTGGGATATTTTTATTCCGGAAAGAATATAAACAACATCGGCTGCGATTTTATAAAAAGCATTAAGGTGTCGGAAATAAAATCAAGACCCGTCATAGTGAGCGAGGATACAACGGTATATAATGCCATAGTAACATTATTTCTGGAAAATGTGGGGACAATATTTGTTCAAAACAACGGTGCACTTGCAGGTGTTGTATCAAGGAAGGATTTTATTAAGACTTCAATGGGAAATGCCGACATTCGGAACATGCCTGTCGGAATGATTATGTCGAGGATGCCCAATGTTGTATATGCAATGGACAATGAAAGCGCTTACGATGTAGTAGTCAAGCTTATTACACATGAAATAGACAGTATACCTGTGGTAGAAGCCTTTAAAAACAATGAGGGCAAAGAAATGTACAGGGTGACGGGCAAGGTTTCCAAGACGAATATTGCAAAACTGCTTTATGATTTGTGCAGGGAGTAGGTTAGGGGGATATTATGGAAAAAAGTAGGGCAGTGTTATATGTAATTTCAGACTCAATCGGGGAGACTGCCGAACAGGTTGCGAAGGCAGCTTCAGCACAGTATCCCGATTGCGAGATAAAAATCAAATGGATACCTTATGTTTCTGAAATAGAGAGTATTCAGGAAGTAATAAGCGAAGCAAAGGATCTGGACAGCGTAATAATGTTTACACTTGTAGTACCTGAACTGCGGGATTACCTTATAAAGCAGGCTGAAATTCATAAAATACCATGCGTTGATATAATGGGCCCCGCAGTAGAGGCCATTTCAAGAGTAACGAAATGCAAACCGACTGCCATTCCCGGTGCAGTAAGAAAACTGGATGCGGAATATTTTAAAAAAATTGAAGCAGTGGAGTTTGCAGTAAAATATGATGACTGCAAGGATCCAAGGGGGATAAAGAAGGCGGACCTCGTATTGATTGGAATTTCCAGGACATCAAAAACGCCTCTCGGCATGTTCCTGGCCACAAAAAATATTAAGGTGGCAAATATTCCCTTGCTGCCGGAGGTAAAGCCTCCCAAGGAACTCTATGAAATACCGCCGCAAAAGATAATAGGGCTTGTAATAAGCCCTGATCAGTTGAACCCTATAAGGCTTGAAAGGTTAAAATCTCATGGCTTAAGCAGCGAAGCGAATTATGCCAGCATAGAAAGAATTGCCCATGAGTTAAAATATGCTGAAGAAATCATGAAGGATATCGGTTGCGCGATAGTCGATGTAACCGATAAAGCTATTGAAGAAACAGCAAATACAATACTTCAAATATTAAAGGAGGCAAATTGCGAATGAAGAAGTATGTTTACAATTTTAAGGAAGGAAAGGCTTCAATGAAAGGCCTTTTGGGAGGAAAAGGCGCCAACTTGGCTGAAATGACCAATATTGGACTTCCGGTACCTCCTGGATTTACGATAACAACCGAAGCCTGCAATGAATATTATGAAAAAGGCGCAGATCTCTGGCCGGAGCTTATCGATGAAATATTCTCCAAACTCAAAGAGCTGGAAGCTACTACCGGCAAGACTTTTGGCGGCGGAAGCAATCCGCTTTTGGTGTCTGTCAGATCAGGAGCCAAGTTCTCAATGCCGGGTATGATGGATACTATTCTTAACCTGGGCTTGAACGATGTAGTTGTTGAGACTGTAAAGAACAGCACCAACAATGAAAGATTTGCAATGGACAGCTACAGAAGGTTCATCCAGATGTTCAGCGACGTAGTTATGGAAATTCCAAAGCCTAAGTTCGAGAGAATACTGGATGAAATGAAAGAAGAAAAAGGCGCAAAATATGATACAGATCTTACTGCTGCCGATCTCAAAGAAGTAGTTAAGAAATTCAAAGATTTATATAAGAAGGAAAAGGGTGAAGAATTCCCACAGGATCCGAAAGAGCAGTTACTCCATGCTGTAAAGGCCGTATTCAGATCCTGGAACAATGAAAGAGCAATCATATACAGACAGCTTAATAATATACCCGGAAACCTCGGTACTGCTGTTAATGTACAGACCATGGTATTCGGAAACATGGGAAATGATTGCGGAACAGGCGTTGCATTCACAAGAAACCCTGCTACCGGCGAAAAGAAGGTATTCGGTGAGTTCCTTATGAACGCACAGGGTGAAGACGTTGTTGCAGGTATCAGAACACCTCAGACAATTGATAAGCTCGGAGAAATCAATACAGAAGTTTATAAACAGTTCATGGAAGTTGCAGTTCTGCTTGAGAACCACTACAGAGACATGCAGGATATAGAGTTCACTATAGAAAAGGGCAAACTTTTCATGCTTCAGACCAGAAACGGCAAGAGAACTGCTGCAGCAGCTTTAAGAGTTGCAGTTGAACTTGTTGAGGAAGGCAAAATAACTAAGGAAGAAGCTGTAATGAGAGTAGAGCCTGCACAGCTTGACCAGCTGCTGCATCCGAATTTTGATGCAGATGCACTCAAAAAGGCAAGCCATATAGCAAAAGGTCTCCCGGCTTCACCAGGTGCTGCTTCCGGAAAAGTTTATTTCACTGCTGCAGAAGCTGTACATGCTGCAAGGAGCGGTGAAAAGGTTGTACTCGTAAGACTTGAAACATCACCTGAAGACATAGAAGGTATGGTTGAATCCCAGGGTATACTTACAGCAAGAGGCGGTATGACTTCTCATGCTGCAGTTGTTGCAAGAGGTATGGGCAAATGCTGCGTAGCAGGCTGCGAAGATATAAAGGTAGATGAAGAGGCTAAGCAGTTTACAGCAAACGGAAAAGTATACAAGGAAGGCGATTATATATCCATCAACGGAAGCACAGGCTATGTATATGAAGGGGTTATTCCTACAAAGGAACCGGAAATGTCAGGACATTTCGGAACACTCATGGCTTGGGCTGACGAAGTAAGAAAGCTCAAGGTAAGAACAAATGCCGATACACCGAGAGATGCCCGTCAGGCTGTTAAATTCGGTGCTGAAGGTATAGGCCTCTGCCGTACAGAGCATATGTTCTTTGACGAGGACAGAATTCCGGCAGTTAGAGAAATGATTATATCCGAAACTCTGGAAGAGAGAAAGAAAGCTCTTGCAAAGCTTCTCCCGATGCAGAGGGAGGACTTTATAGGAATATATGAAGCTATGGAATCAAGGCCTGTTACCATAAGGCTTCTGGACCCACCGCTGCATGAGTTCCTGCCTACAGAGGATGAAGATATAAAAGAACTTGCAAAGACTATGGGCGTAGAATTCGAAAAGCTTAAAGCAAGAGTACAGAGCTTGCATGAGTTCAACCCAATGCTTGGACACAGAGGCTGCCGACTTGCCGTAACATATCCTGAAATAGCTGAAATGCAGGCAAGAGCTATAATAGAAGCTGCTGTACATGTTAAGAAGGAAAAAGGAATTGATGTGCATCCGGAGATAATGATTCCGCTGGTAGGAGATATTAGAGAACTCACATATATTGAAAAAATAGTAAGAGAAACTGCTGACAAGGTTATAGCAGAATCCGGAATAAAGCTCAGCTATATGTACGGTACAATGATTGAAGTTCCAAGAGGCGCAGTAACAGCTGATGAGATAGCAAAGACAGCTGAATTCTTCTCCTTCGGAACAAATGACCTTACTCAGATGACCTACGGTTTCTCAAGAGATGATGCCGGCAAGTTCATAAAGGAATATGTAAACAAAGGTATATTCGAACAGGATCCATTCCAGACATTGGACCAGAACGGTGTAGGTAAGCTTGTAAAGATGGCAGCAGAGCTTGGAAGAAAGACAAGACCGGAAATAAAGCTTGGTATCTGCGGAGAGCACGGCGGAGATCCAGCATCAATAGAATTCTGTCATAGAACAGGTCTTAACTATGTATCCTGCTCACCTTTCAGGGTGCCGATAGCAAGACTTGCTGCAGCCCAGGCTAATATTAAAGAAAAGATGGGCGAATACAGCCAGAAATAAGATAGTTCAATACTTAGTAAAGAGATAGACTGATAGGTCTATCTCTTTTAATTAGTGGACATTCTACCAAAGTAGAATCAGTCAAAAGCGAGGAGGCTCGATACCTCCGAGCTTTTATATACCGATAATTGATGATAGCCTGACTGCTTAATATATAGTACACAAAAAAATTTAATAAACATTAAGCTAAAACATATAAAATTTGTGAATACACTATAAAGTTTTTTCGGTTTTATTGTAGTAGAATTTATTTATAACAATACAATTCTCAACTAATTATAAGGCATTTTCTTATCACATATTACTACTTATTCATCCTTTCACTTCAGCAGCTTTTATTTTTATTTATTTTCACAAACTGTATATCTGTGAGAACCTATGTATTTTAGGGGGTGTATCAGGGTAAAAAAGCCGGATTAATCAAATCTGATAGGAGGAGAAGGGATGAAAAGTAAAAAAGTAAAACAATGGCTTAATTTTGTATTAGTATTTATACTGGTTCTATCAAGTGTGACAGGATATTCAGGTTTTCAAGCTGTATATGCAGATGGAACGGGTACCTGGGATGACCCATATTCAGTCACACAGGCTATAGGAATTCAGGATAACTCGGTAGCGACCGTAGAGGGTTATATCGTAGGTCAACCCACTGCCACAAGCACTGTAGTAACCTCCGGTTTTCCTAATGATTATGCTATTGCTATTGCAGACAGCAGTGGTGAGACAGATACATCAAACATGCTGTATATACAGGTAGCCAGTGGTTTCAGAGCTGGCTTCGGATTAAAGACCAACCCGGGGAATATGGGGATGCTTGTTAAAGTTACAGGCAATCTGACTCCATATTTTACTCCGCATCCGGGTTTGAAGAATATTACGGCAATAGAGGCGGTAACCGGTTCAGATACTACTCCGCCGGTAATAATCCATACCCCTGTTGCCAACGCTATTGCAAACATCCCGATTAATATTTCTGCTCAAATAGATGATTCGGATTCTGTAATAGCTGCCGTTTATTGCGGGAATGACGGTGTTGACTTCTCAAATATTGTAGGGATGGTGAATAGTACCGGTATTGAATATTCTGCTGATATTCCGGGACAACCGACGGGAGATTTGTATTATTACATTGAAGCTGCGGACGGTAGCGGTAGCACATCAAGGGAACCTGCTTCCGGCAGCTATCAGATTGTTATATCGGAAGAGGATATTACACCGCCGGTTATAAACCACACACCTGTTGCGAAGGCATGGGAAGGTGTCGATATAGAAATAGCTGCAGCCATTGCTGACGACAGTGCTTTCACAGCGGAGGTCTATTATGGCAGGTCGGATGGTGGAAGTGCATTTGTAGACGGCATACTCATGACAGACAATGGAGACGGCAGCTATAAAGCCATAATCCCAAACCCTGAAGCAGGGAATTTATATTATTATATAAAAGCTTTTGATGAAAGGGGTAATACCTCAACCTCACCGTCCGACATAACTGTATGTAACAGTATAGAGGTTAGGGATATAATATCAATTGCAGAGGCCAGGGCAGCAGCAATGGGCTCAACTGTATCCGTAAAGGGCATAGTCACATACAAGGACGGAAGCAATTACTATATTCAGGATGAAAGCGGTGCGATTGATATATATAGGTCAGGGCTTACCCTGGCTGTTGGCGACAGAATTGCAGCGGCAGGAGTACTTGCGGATTATGACGGTTTACTTGAAATAAAACCTGCAAGTACCGGTGATGTAAAACTGATAAGCAGCGGTAACCTACTCCCTGGAGCAAAGCTCGTTACTATCCCTGAAATAAATGAAAGTATAGAAAGCCAGCTTATCAGAATAGAAAAGGTTACGCTTGGAACTGTCAACACAAGCGGCAATACAGAGATTACGGATAAAGACGGCAATAAAATCAACATTTACAAAATACCGGCATTAACCGGTATAGGTACAGGTGATATTGTAGATATTACAGCAATTGTATCACAGTATACGAGCTACCAACTTAGGGTGAGAACTGCGGAGGATGTCAAAAAATCGGACCTTGATCCGGATACTGTTGCTCCAATAATTACACATACTCCTGTGACAGAAGCTAATGCAGGGCTTGACCTGACTATAACCGCCGTGATAAGCGACGATAGGCAGCTTACTAACGCGGCTGTGTACTACAGGACAAAGGGTGCTGCAGCATATGGCACAATAAATATGGCCAGCACTGAGAATGGTGGTTACACTGCGGTTATACCGAAAGAGAGCCTGAGTATTGAAGGATTGGAATACTATATTGAAGCAAGCGACGGTAAAAATATCACAACTTCACCAGCCGATAAGAACAACCCGTATCAGGTTCTTATATCTGCAGCGGACATACAGGGACCTGAAATAACAGGCATGACACCGCAAGAAGGCTCATATACAGGAAACAATTTAAGGCCGGTAATAAGCGCAAATTATAGTGATCCTTCCAATATAGACCTGGCATCTGTAAAGCTATACCTCGATGGAAACGACGTAACGGCAAGCACAGTCGTAACGGCAACAGATATTAGCTATACTCCCGGACAGGATCTTGCAAAATCAAGCCATAATGTGAAGCTTGAAGTATCAGATACAAAAGGAAATAAGTCAGAAAAGACATGGGCATTTAATGTGGGGGAAGAAATATATAACCTGTATTTTGGGCAGCTTCACTCACATACAAACTATTCGGATGGTCAGGGAACCGTGGAAGAAGCATATGCATGGGCAAAAAATACTGCAAAAGCGGATTTCTTCGCAATCACAGACCATTCCAATTCCTTTGACAATGATAAAGCAAACGGAAGCCTGACAGATTGGAAATTGTCCACAAGTACAGAATGGAAACAGCTTCATGAGACAGCAGATGCATATAATGAGGATGGAAAGTTTGCAGCTATTGCAGGCTTTGAAATGACATGGAGCGGAAGTACCGGAGGATGGGGACACATCAATACCTTTAATACCAATTGGTTTGAAACCAGGAACAACAGCAGTATGGATCTAAAAGCCTATTACGACAGGATTTCAAAAGACAGCAGCTCTATATCACAGCTCAATCATCCGGGCACGACCTTCGGGGATTTTGCAGATTTTGGCTACTATAGTGAGGGAGCTGATGCTGTAGTAAACCTCGTCGAGGTTGGAAACGGTGAAGGAGATGTAAGGGGGAGCGGTTATTTCCCAAGCTATGAATATTATACGAGAGCTCTTGATAAGGGCTGGCATGTAGCACCCTCCAACAACCAGGACAACCATAAAGCCGAATGGGTAACTGCTAATGAAGCCAGGACAGTTGTTTTGGCACCAAGTCTTACCAGGGAGAATATATATGATGCAATAAGAGATATGAGGGTATATGCTACAGAGGACAGTAATCTGAGCATCAATTATACGGTAAACAGCAAGCCTATGGGATCAGTATTAAATAGTCCTGAGACTTTAAACTTCAACATTTACTTTGAAGATCCGGATACAGCAGAATACTCAAATAAAATATCCATAATAACAGAAGGCGGCATAACAGTTGCCGAAAAAACCTTTGACAGTAATACGGGCAGATGGGACCTCCAGCTTGATCCCCAATATAAGTATTACTATATCAGAGTGGACCAGAAAGATATGGATATTGCAGTAACTGCTCCAATATGGACAGGAGAAGTTGTACCTGTAGGTCTGTCAAAGGTAGGAGCATCACAGGACCCGACAATAGTAAATACACCTGTAAAGCTTGATGCAACAGTGTACAATAACAGTTCAGCACAACTTTCCAATATTACAGTAGAGTTCTTTAAGAACTCAGTATCAGCTGAGAACAAGATAGGAGAAGCTGTGGTTTCATCAATTGACAGCGGGAGCTCAGGTGCAGCATCTATTGACTGGATACCTGACAAAACGGGCAAGTACAGCATATATGCCCAGACAACAATAAATATCGAAGGGCAGGATAAAACCTTTACCCAGAGTACTTCAATCAGTGTAGAAAACGAAGAGGATATAATCAAGGTACTTATTGATGCAGGACATTACAACCAATATGTAAGCGGTGATTATTCGGGCAAGATACTGACGCTTAAAGCCATGCTCAAGGAAAAGGGATACATGGTTGTAGAGAATAAAGATGAATTAACGGCAGAGGACTTGAAAGGCGCTAGACTTCTTATCCTAACCGATCCACAAAGCAAAGATAGCACGAAGTATAACCTTTTCAGGTCATTGTATACTGATGCTGAAGCAGCTGTAATAAAGCAGTATATGGATGAGGGCGGGTCACTTATCATTACATCCAGAGCCGACTATGATGATAAAGGAGTAACCGAGCTTCAGTACCAGACTGCGGCACAAGGCAACAAAATACTGGAGGCAATTGGCTCCAACCTCAGATTCAATGATGATGAGGTTATAGATAATACATCAAACGGAGGGCAGAACTTCAGACTATACTTTGACGATTACACTTCATCAAAATACAACTTGGCTAACGGGATTCCCGAAGGTGAAACCTACAGCGCTTACAGCGGGTGCTCAGTATTGCTGAAGCAGGATGGAAACGAAGAACGGGTTGATTGGCTTGTCAAGGGGCATGGTACAACAGAAACTCTTGACTCAGACCTTCAGGGAGATAATATTCCAGTCGAAAAAGGTGATGTAAGGACACTGGCAGCAGAAGTACTAAATAGTGGTGCAAGGCTTGTTGCTGCCGGAACAACCTTCCTCTCGGATTTCGAAACCGCCTCCAGTGACAATGCATATTCCAACAAACAGATTACCGAAAACATTATAAGCTGGCTGGTACAACCCAAGCCTGTGGAACAGAAAACAATTGCAGAAGTACGGGTTGACTCCGACAAAGACGGTGTGCCTGATCTGCTGGGCAAAAAGTTTGCAGTTGAAGGCAGGGTAACAGCCCAGTCAACAGGTGTAGGCACCAACAATGCTTTCTTCGATGTGATATATGTCCAGGATGAAACGGGCGGGATTACCGTGTTCGGCGTATCCGGCAAGGTAATACCACTGGGTGTTAAGGTCAAGGTAACCGGAAGAGTGGACCAATACGACGGAGATACTGAACTGCAGGTATCAAATGAAGCTACTGATATAGAAATAACTGATAGTACTGTAGAATTGGTTATGCCCAGGGAAATGCCCACAGCAGAGAGCATGTCTGAGGAAGACGAAGGCATGCTCGTCAAGGTGCAGGGCATTGTCACAAGAATGACCGATAACTCCATTTACTTGGATGACGGGAGCGGAGAAGCCAGGATATATATTAACGGTTATATAGGTGATGGTACTGATAATCCCGAAATGACAGGTAAATGGGATAAAAATATAGTAGTAGGAGATACAGTAAGTGCCGTAGGATTAGCATCGGAGGACACGGAAGGCCATAGGTTGAGGGTTAGAAATACAGCAGAGATAATTAGGATTTATATACCGGTAACCGGGATACAGGTTGATAGTTCAACTATAAAGATGAGGGTGGGAGAAGCAATAACACTGATAGTCTCTGTACTGCCTGCAAATGCAACAAACAAAAACCTGATTTGGACATCAGACAAGGCATCTGTAGCAGTAGTTGAAAATGGTGTACTTAAAGGCTTGAGACCAGGTACCGCAAAAATAACTGTAACTACTGTAGACGGCAACTATTCTGCAAGCTTCAAAGTGATTGTTTCAAACGGCCAAGGCAATCATAACGGTTGGTAGACCGATAATACCACTGACGCAAATACAAGACCTCCGTATACTTTAAACATAGTATACGGAGGTCTTTGTTCACTACTGAATATTCCCCGTTCTTCCAAAGCCCCGGCCAATGCCATTTCCTAATCTGCCCATTCCACCCCCGAAGCCTATTCCACAGCCCCCGTTTATTCTGCCTGTACCGGGAGTCTGACCATTACAGCTTTCAATGTTTGTTTCAAGCCTGTCCTTAATAAGGTTCCCTTGTTCCTCAGTCAGGGTTCCTGCCTTTACCTGCTCATCTACATAGGCGCTTTTCTTTTCAATAAGGTCATTCTTATAATCTGCTGCTTCTATTCCTTTGTCGACGGCTATCTGGTAATAGGTTTTTCCCGCTTGTCTCAGCGCTATTACATCCTTGATATCCAGATTTGTTCTCCCCGCTATTATAGATGCCGGGATAAGCTGACCATAACCGATTCCTTGAGCTCTAAGCGTTGTTATTTCGTCGTCACTTAACCCAGTTACCTTGGAAAGTATACTCTGGGTATCATCAGCAAAGGCAGATATGGTTGTGAAAACCAGGGCAAGGGCTAAAACAACAACTAAAAATGTTTTTTTCATTTTCATCATCCTTTCAAAATTTTTTGTTTTGACCTTGCTTTAATTCTACAAAATGAATTTGTGAGCGTTATGATGAAATTGTGATAGATTTATGAAAATTGAAAACCTACGCCTTATTGTAGTGACATATAAGGCAAAAATATGTAATAATATCAATATATAATATAGGTATGGGGTACCTGGTAGGGGTAAACTCCGGATTAGTGAGGTGTCTGTATGGCAGGAGAAAAGATATTATTGATAGAGGATGAAAGCAGAATCAGGGAAATGATAAGGGAGTACCTTGAAAATGAGGGCTTTTCAATAGCTGAAGCCTGCGATGGGGTTGAAGGTCTGAAAAAATTTGAGGATATAAAGCCGGATTTGATAATCCTGGATATAATGATTCCCAAAGTTGACGGGTGGAGTGTATGCAGGGAAGTAAGGCGTACATCGCAGATTCCGGTAATTATGCTCACCGCCAGGGGTGAGGAGTATGACAGATTATTCGGTTTCGAGCTGGGTGTTGATGACTATATAGTAAAGCCTTTCAGTCCAAAGGAATTAGCCGCAAGAATCAAGGCAGTATTAAGGAGGAGCGGTGCTCAAAAGGGTAACACCGCTGCTGAAGTGTTTGAATATAAGGAACTGAGGATAAATCTTGACTCAAGGAAGGTTACAATAGCCGGCAGAAATATTGATATGACGCCTAAGGAGTTCGACTTGCTCGGTTTCTTTGTGAGGAACAGTGACAGGGTGTTTACCAGGGAACAGCTGCTTGATAAGGTGTGGGGCTATGAATTCGGCGGAGATTATAGAACGGTGGACACTCATGTGAAAATGCTGAGGGAGAGCCTTGAAATATATAGAAACCTGATTGTCACTGTCTGGGGTGTCGGATACAAATTTGAGATCGGGGGCTAGAGAATGAAAAAAATATCTGCCAGGCTGTGGACCCAGATGCTGCTTTTAATTGCTTTAACACTGGGACTTTTATGGATATTCCAGGTTGTAATGCTGGACAAGTATTATATTTATAGACAGACTAACAATATAAAAAAAGAAGGCAGTGAAATAGCAGCGTTATACAGTGCAGGAGTGCAAAAGGATCAATGGGAGGACGCTGTTGCAGGCTTTAATTTGAAGTATAACGCAAATGTTGAAGTGTTTTCAACGGATGGAAAGCGCATATACGGCTACGATATGGGGCCCAGGATGATGGGCAGGGGGGCGGATAAGCAAAGTGCGTACAATGGAGCTTTGAAGGGAAATACAGTAGTAATGCAGACAAAGCATAACAGATTGAACAGCAGCATATTGCTTGTAGCCATACCTATAGTAAAAACAGACACACCGGTTGGAGTGCTGATAATAACTGCTGCTCTTGCTTCAGTTAAAGAAACGGTGTCGATCATTAAGGAACAGCTTTTATTGATAACTGTAATTCTGATTTTTGTTTCACTGTTTTTGACCTATTATTTTTCTAAAGCCTTTACAAAACCGATACTCATGATAAATGAGGCGGCAGGTAAAATGGCTAAAGGCAACCTTTCGGTAAAGGTGGAGATAGCCAAGAAGGATGAGTTGGGGACCCTGGCTGATACTATAAACAACCTTTCGGCACAACTGCAAAAAATTGAGCAGTTAAGGAGAGAATTGATTGCCAATGTGTCCCATGAATTCAGGACTCCATTAAGTCTTATAAAGGGTTATGCGGAAACAATCAGGGATGTTAGCGGAGAAATACCTGAAAAGAGGAACCGGCAGCTTGGAATAATCCTTGAGGAAGCCGACCGACTGAGGAATATGGTAGATGATATACTAAATCTTTCCCAGATACAATCACAATATTTCCAGTTGAATGATGGAAGCTTCGATATAGTTGCTACTGTGAGGAATGTTGCCGATAGGTTTATGTACATAAAGGAAAAGTCTGGGGTAAAGCTTGAAGTAAGCAATGCAGGTACTTCTATACAGGTAAATGGTGATGAAGCAAGAATTGAGCAAGTGCTTTATAACCTCGTTAACAATGCTTTCAATCATACCCCCGAAGGAGGGAACATAAAGCTTAATATAGTTGACCAAGTCGGAACAGTAAAAGTTGAGGTGGCCGATAGCGGCATAGGCATTCCGGAAGGGGATTTGCCGTTTATATGGGATAGATTCTATAAAGCTTCAAGAAAGGGTAATCAGGAAAGTAAAGGAATTGGCCTGGGACTGGCAATAGCAAAGAATATACTGGAAGCCCATAAAAGCACATACGGAGTGGAAAGCAAATTGAATGCAGGAACTAAATTTTGGTTTACCCTTGAAAGGTCTGAATGAATTTATGCCCAATTTTAGGCAGCAGTATACTAAAATTCATGGAGATACTCCGGCTGCATTTATGAATTATTGCATATGACAGCTTTAGGTGCGGTGTATATGCCAAGTTTTTCAACAACTTATTCATTTTTGGGGACAAAAATGAATAAGTTATAGCAGTATGGCATAATAGTTGCATTAGATAAAAATAAATCAATATCTTAAGGAGGTAATAGATTAATGCGTGAGGTTGTAATTGTAAGTGCAGCGAGAACACCAATAGGAAGCTTCAATGGAAGCCTGTCCGGTGTATCGGCTGTTGATTTGGGCGTAGTAGCT
>JBLNDG010000129.1:0-24535 GCA_050261415.1 Caulobacteraceae bacterium
CCTGAACAACTCTATTATACTGGAAAGGTGATTTTTTTGTATAACACCTGTCGCGCACCCGCATAGCGGGTGGTTCATTGTTTCGCTGCTCCGCTAGCTCAACAGGCTAAAGCCCATAACAGAAAAAGCCTCTTTGCCGGGTTCTGCCGGCAGAGAGGCTTTTCGAGGTTATTCTTCAATCTGAGCTATAGTTTATTTTATTTCACTGATGTTGTCCTTTGTAACAACTTTAACTCCTGTATCAACTTTCTTTTCTACCTTTTCTCCTTTTATTGTCTTAACTGCAAAATCCACCCCTGTTGAACCCATTAAGAATGGGTTTTGTACCATTGTTGCCTGAATCAGGCCTTCCTCCAGGCCGCTGATGATATCCTTGGATTTATCAAAGCCTACCAATTGAACTTTCCCGGCTACACCCTTCTCCTTTAAGCCTCTTGCTACGCCAACGGTTGCACCTTCATTGCAGGCATATATGCCTACCAGGTCAGGATTTGCGGTAAGAAGGTCCATTGTCTGGTTTAATGCTACAGCTTTATCACCATTGCAGTAAAGAGTGGTTACTATTGTAACATCCGGGTATTTTTCCTTCATTCTGTCCTTGAAGCCGTTTTCTCTGATCATTGTAGTTCCTGCTCCGGCCTGGGCATTGATAATGGCTATTTTACCCTTTCCGCTAATCAGTTCGGCCATTTTATCGGCGGCAAGAGCTGCGGCTGCTGCATTATCTGTAGCAGCGAAGGAAACATAATTTTCTGTGTTGGCAGCTGAGTCTACGAATATCAAAGGAATTTTAGCTTCATAAGCCTTATCAACAACCGGTGCTAAGGCAGCTGCGTCAGACGCTGCCAGAAGAATTGCATCTACCTTTTGGTTAATTGCATCTTCTACCATTCTGGTCTGTTCAGCCGGGTCAGATTTTCCTGCTGGTGCCCGGAAAATAACTTCCACATTACCGAGCTCCTGAGCCTTTTTCATGGCACCGTCTTTTACCGAGAGCCAGTGCTCATCCATCGAGTCCATAGTAATCAAAACGATTTGTAATGGTTTGGCAGGTTCAGCCTGTGGTGTTGTCGTACCTGCTGCAGGGGCTGTTGGTTTGGGCGCACAGCCGGTAAAAACCAACGAGAAAGCCATAACCATGATGAACAATACCAGTGTCAGTTTTGAAAGTTTTTTCATCTTCATTCCTCCTCTTTTTTTGACATGCATATACTCTAGTGCCTCGCTACGTGGTCTTATTTTGATTCTGATATAAACCAAAATCAAATATTTATTTTCTTTTTATTCTATCGAAAAAGACTGCTGCGATAATGACAACACCTATCACAATTTGCTGCCAGAATGCAGAAATATTCAAAAGGTTAAGGCCGTTCCTCAATACACCTATAATAAATGCACCGATTATAGTCCCTGCAATAGTCCCTTCTCCGCCCATCAGGCTTGCTCCGCCAATAACAGATGCTGCTACGGAATCCATTTCATACCCTGTTCCGGCAGTCGGCTGCCCGGAGACAATGCGCGCTGCCAGGATAACGCCTGCACAGGCTGCGAGGAATCCGCTTATCGAGTAAATTGTAATCAGTGATTTATTAGTATTTATTCCTGAAAGCCTGGTTGCTTCAAAATTACTTCCGATAGCGTATGTATACCTGCCCAAACGTGTCTTTGCCAAAATAAACCCGAAGACCAGAGCAATTATTGCCATGATAATCACCGGCACCGGAATGTAGGATATCTTCCCGCTGCCGAACCATGTAAACCCTTTAGGTAGGTTGCTTATCGGAATCCCTTTTGTAATAACAAGGCAAACACCCCGGACAATGCTCATGGTACCTAGAGTAACAATAAAGGGTGGTATTTTGCCGAATACAATAATAGTACCGTTTAAAAAACCTACAAGGGTCCCGGTTATCAGCCCAAGCAGTATAGCCAATGGTATAGGCACACCGGAAACCAGTGAATAAGCAGTAATGATACCCCCTATAGCAATGTTGGAACCAATAGACAAATCAATACCTGTCGTAATGATGACATAGGTTTGCCCGATAGCAATAATTGCAATTATTGCAGTCTGTAAAGCTATAGTCAGCAGGTTATTTACTGTAAAAAACACTCTGGAAGTGATGCTAAAAAACAGAAACAGTACAAACAGTCCGCTCAGTGCAGACAAAACCTGCTTTGTATCCTTTGAAGCCTTACCAATATTTGAAGCCTTGCTAATAATAGAATTAACAGCGTTCAAGTATCCTCCACCCCTTTACCCCTATAATTTTCCCGTAAACTGTGTTGCATGGTACATTATTTCCTCTTGTGTAGCATTTGCAGTATCGAGATTGCCTTTTATCCTGCCTTCGCACATAACCAGTATCCGGTCTGTGATTCCTATTATTTCAGGCAGTTCTGATGATATTACTATAATGCCGATTCCTTGTTCCTTTAGCGCGTTAAGTATATTGTAAATCTCGATTTTTGCCCCGACATCCACTCCTCGTGTAGGTTCATCGAAGATAAACACTTTGGGGCTCTTTAGCATCCATTTGCCTACGGCCACCTTTTGCTGATTGCCTCCGCTCAGGTTTTTTATTAGTTGATGGTTCGACGGCGTCTTTATTTTCAGGTCATTCCGAATTTTTTCAGTTGCCGCCTCTTCCTTCTGCTTTTTTATGATTCCGGTCCGGGTACACATTTCTGCAATACTTGGTAAAGTAACATTCTCAATCACAGACATCCCCAGCAGCAGTCCATCATGCTTGCGGTCCTCCGGGACATACACAATACCGTTTTTTATGGCGTCATCAGGGTTTTTGATATTTAACTTCTCCCCGTTCAACAGAACCTCACCGGATTCTATCTTATCAGCCCCGAAAATAGCCCGCCCCAATTCCGTTCTGCCTGCTCCGACCAGACCCGCTAATCCCAATATCTCGCCTTTGAAAAGCTCAAAGGAGACATCCTGAAGTATTTTACCCCTGTTTATATTTCTGACTTCTAATATTTTGTCACCCCTGGGTATATTTATCTTGGGAAACTTTTCTTCCAAACGTCTTCCGACCATTAGCCTGATCAGGTTATCAAGGTTGGTGTCGGTATAGTTAAGAGTATCCACATGCTCACCGTCACGAAAAACAGTTACCCGGTCCGCAACATACTTCAACTCCTCCAAGCGGTGGGAAATATAGATGATGCCTTTCCCTTGTTCCTTAAGACGCCTTATTATAGAGAATAATTCATCTATCTCCTTATCCGACAATGCCGAGGTAGGCTCATCCATGATGATAATCTTCGAATCCACAGATATTGCCTTTGCAATCTCCACCATCTGCTGCCGTGAGACCGTCAAATCCTTAACCAGATCAGAGGCTTTAATATCGGAGTGCAAACTATCCAGCAGCTTCTGTGCTCCTTCATTGAGCTTTTTTTCATTAAGCATCCCATAATGTGTGAACTCACGTCCGATAAATATATTCTGTGCTACTGTCAAATGTTTGCAGAGATTTAATTCCTGATAAATTATACTTATACCCAGTTCCTGTGCCTTTCTTGGAGAATCAATTAATACTTCGGCGCCATCCATCAGTATCCGCCCTGTATCCATCGGATAAACACCTGCAAAAATCTTCATTAATGTTGACTTTCCGGCACCGTTTTCTCCAAGCAGTACATGGACCTCTCCTTTCCGCAGCTCAAAATGTATATTTTTCAGTGCTTTTACCCCCGGGAAGGATTTTGTTATGTTTTCAGCTTTCAACAAAACCTCATTCATGAAGCAATCCCCTTCTCTATTAAATCTTCAGCCTGGTGCACCAGGCCTTCTTTTGTAGAAACAATAAGTGTCATTTTTCCTTCCAATTCATAAGCTCCATAACCAAAGGGCAACATCAGATGGTCTCCTGTTTTCAGTGAGGTTCCATCAATAAAGCCCTGGCCTTCAACTACACCTATAATAAGAAAAGGTTTATCCTGCAACAAAGTAATTTTTCCTTTAATCTCATACCTATAGACAGAGAAAAAACTGGTTTCTGCAAGAACAGTTCTGACAAAATTCTCCGACTTCTCTATTAGGAATTCCCGGCTTTCGGGATTGTATGGGACTTTGACCACCTCGAGGGATTCTTCAATATGGAGCTTCCGAGGTTTCCCATTTTCCAACCGGCCGTAATCATATAGCCTGAATGTGGTATCCGACGGCTGTTGAATCTCCAACACCATCATCCCCTGCTTCAATGCATGAATCGTACCGCTCCCAACATATATAAAATCCCCTTTTTTCACCGGTACCCTCTTTAATAGCTGCTCCCATTTTCCATCTCTCACCATACATGCCAATTCCTCACTTGTTCTTGCATTGTGGCCCAGGATAACTTCCCCTCCCGCTGCACAATCAAGCACATACCAGCACTCAGTCTTTCCCTTTGTTCCATTGCCCTTTACCAGTGCATATGCATCATCCGGGTGTACCTGTATACTTAGGTCATCACTAGCATCAATCATCTTTATAAGCAGTGGAAACTCATCACCGTCAATGTCCCCGAAAATGCTTCTATCCCTTCCCCAAAGCTCATCAAGGGTTAACCCCTGGAAAGTGCCGCTTCGTATCCTTGTCCGGCCTTCCGGATGCGCACTGACCAGCCAGCATTCACCAGTATGGTCCGATGGGATATCCATTTCATATAAAGTTCTTAGCCGATTACCGCCCCAAATCTTTTCTTTATATATCCGTTGGAAAAATATTATTTCCCTCACAGAATGCCACTTTCCATCCGGTTTTTTACCATATACATGGCGCCTATCATTCCGGGATCAGTCAGTTCTGCCAGCTCAACCCGTATTTTTCCCCTCATGACCTGGTAAATGTATTGCTCAAATTTTTCTCTTACTTTTATGATGAAATCCGGCACTGATGTTGATACCCCACCCCCCAGGACAAAAATATGGGGGTCAATAATGTGGGCAATAGCTGCCATACCCCGTGCCAATGAATCAAGAGCGGTTTCAGTTATCTCCATTGCGGTTTTGTTACCTATTGACGCTAAGCTGAATACCTCATGGGTATGCTGTACATTCAAGCCTTTATCCTGTGCCATACGTAGAATTCCTGTCCCGCTTGCCATTCCTTCCAGTGAACCTGGGTTTAAGTAACTATGTTGAACCTCATTATCTCTAATAATAATGTTTGCTATTTCCCCTGCATTTCCGGTGGCTCCGGTAAAAATCCTCCGGTCAATGCACAAACCACCGCCAACACCGGTGCTTACAGTTATATAAAAAACAATGGGATACCCCTTTCCCGCACCGGCTATTGCCTCGGCTAGCGCTGCGACATTACAGTCGTTCTCTATAAAACATGGAATTTTGAAATAATCGGTGAGCATCTTTGCCAAGGGAATATTATCCCATCCCGGAAGGTTGACAGGGTTCATTACTATACCTCTGATTGAATCCAATGGACCTGGCATTCCTACTCCAATCCCCTGAACAGGATAATTCTTTTTTGATGAGTCAATCATATGTTTGAGTTTGTCTATTATACATTCCGGTCCTGCCTCTGGTGTAGTTAATTCCTTTTGTTCACTCTGAATAACCCCATTGTCGTCCAATAGGCCGACACGAATATTGGTACCGCCCAAATCTACTCCTATCCAGTACTTACCACACAACCTCATCATCCCTTTCGAATTAGGCTTCTAAAAAGCGACAATTTTCCCAAATTTCCATGTTTCATCAAGCAGCAATTTGTCGAATATAATTGTATTGCATAACTATAACGTGATATCAACATATTTTTATTATTGTTTGTTATATAATATAACTAATTGAATAAAAAATAATTAAAAATAGTTGCTACTCTTCCAATAAACGCTCTAATGAGCCTTCCAGTATATGCTCAAAAGCAATACAAGCTATACCAATCAATGCGCCTTCCTTTATGTCTGAAATAAGTATATCCGGCAGGTGATAATTCTTGTAGAAGTATCTTTGCTCAATAACACTCTTTAAAGGTTTGAGGAGATACTTATCCGCCAATACACATCTGCCCCCTATTATTACTGCCTGAGGTGCGAATATGTTAATCATATTGATCAAGCCGTAACCCAGGTAGTTTGCTGCTGTTTCCATAGCCTCAAGACAAATATATGAATTGTTGTTCAACCCCTCTAAAATGTCTTCCCATTCTATTTTTCCTCTTCGTTCAAATATCGCCTTTAAAGGAATATCAATCTCATCAACCTCTCCCTGAAGCTTTGACTCAACCCATTTGATAATTGCGGTCATGGAGGCGTATTGCTCTAGACATCCTATGTTTCCACAATCACAGGGCTTACCGTTATAATCCAATATAAGATGGCCTATTTCGGTTCCGAAGCCTCTTTGCCCACGATAGAGCATATCGTTCAGAACAACGCCGGAACCTATACCTTCGCTATGAGTGATATGTATGAAGCTGCTGTATTTCTTTCCTGAACCAACTGCCTTCTCCGCCATTGCATAGGCATTTGCATCCTTATCGAGAAAAGTCATTACTCCGAATTCCTTCTCCAGAATTTCTTTAATTGGTATATTACTCCAGCCGTAAAAGCTTGGGGGGTTTAGAATAATGCCCTCCTGGTAATCCAAAGGGCCTGGCGCGGACACACCTATAGCAACAATCCGCTGTCCGGTGTTTTCTTCAAGAAAGAATCTTGTCATGCTTTTTATTCTTCTTACTATTTCTTCAGTCGATTCCTCACCTGTGTACTTATACTCATAAAACGACTTCAGATGATTCGCCAAGTCCACCAATGCTATTTGAAGGCTGCTCCTGTTAAAATCAATTGCAACCACATAGCCGGCATTAGGATATATCTCCAGCATAATGGGCTTACGCCCTGCATCAGAATCTGCAACCCCCGTTTCTCTAAGCACCTTCTTGCTTATCAGTTCCTGGATTATAGGTGTCAGGCCACCCTTGCTAAGACCGGTAATCTTAGATAAGTCGGTTCTAGATACGGCACCCATTTCCCTAACAAGACGGACAATGAGTGATACGTTGCTCTTTTTAATTATTGCTGTATTTCCACCTTTATTCAACGAGTTAATCATTTAATCACACTTTCTATTTTCTAGATTCAATATACCATATATTAGTTATATTGTCAAACTATATATACAATTATTTTTATTTACTTTTCTCCTATATTTCCCGTTATATATTATTATACTCCTTATATAGCGTTAATTTCTATAAGCTAATTTATAATCAAAGCATGGTTTATAATGCAGATGGGCAAAGGTACCTGTGAAGCATAATATTTGAGGCATTGAAGCAAAGATGTGTAATTTTTACGTTCTGTCAAATAATAATAATGGAGGTGGTTTTCATGAATAAAGATAAGCATGTTCTACCGGACGGCGTTACCTTTCCTGAGCGTATAAGGGAAGAAACCCTGAATGAGGTTGGGGACAACAGTGAAAAGACAATCTACGGACCTGACAATAAGCCTTTAGTAAACGGTATAGTCGTTGAAGACAGGGAGCTAATTGATGATGGGAAGCTGGTTTGAATCTGGCTTATAAGCTCAGAACCCCCATCCGGGGTATCAAGTTTACCGGATGGGGGTTGTTCTTTGTTTGTTGGCCTTTACGTTATAAGCCCTATTTTTTTCATTACCTCAATAAGCTTTTCTGTATCGATTGGTTTTGCTGCATAAGCTTCACAGCCGATTTCAAATGCATTCTGCACATAATTTGACTCAGCTAAAGCAGTAGTCATTATAATCTTTGATCTTTTTTCCGGAAGGATCCCCTTTTGGGTTTCCAAATCTCTTATCGCCTTTAGAGCTTTGACGCCGTCAACCTTTGGCATCATAATATCAAGGCATATGAGGTCATAGGGATTGTTCTCCTTAATAGCCAAAAGGTAAGCATCCAACGTTTCAAGCCCGTCAACGACCACATCACATTCTCCATACTGTGATAGGAATTTTTGCAGAAATTTTCTACTGGCCATATCATCTTCTGCAATCAATATCCTCATGTTCACACCTCCTTCATATTACATGACCGATTCCTGTAGTTGGACACACTACTCTTCACCTTCTAATCTAAATTATTATAGGCTGTGATTTTATCATAACAATTCCTGTTGCCACGTCCATCTCCAAGGTTCGGCTTAGCTGTCCCCCTGTTTCCGATGCTGCAATAGTCAGTTCCATATTTTCCAATACCATTTTTGCCGTCTCTATATTTTTAAAGCCCAGCCTGAAAATATCATCTTCTTTGATTGAGTCCGCCCCACCGAACAATTTTACACTGAGCTCACTTTTTACGCAACCATACTCCGAGCACATACGGTTTATCATTAATGGAATTCCGGTAATCGCATAATGGCACGGTCCTAAGCCGATTTCCCTGTTTTCTGAAGGGAAAGGCAGTATAATATGCACCATCCCAGCCACTTTTCTAAAGCAACTGTAGGCTGTTACTGCAACACATGATGCAAGCGTATAAGTTATGATTTTATCCTCCGGGTTGCCTGATATAACATATTCTCCAATTCCAATAACCCTTTCCATCTTTATACCTTGTCCAACAACGCATACAGGAGTTTAGGCATGCTATCCAAGGAAGCCTGCTTTTCAACAGCACCTATGTTAAATGCTGCTTTCGGCATTCCATATACTACACAGGAACCTTCATCCTGTCCGATAGTTCTTGCACCTTTCCGCCGCATTGCAAGAAGGCCTTTTGCCCCATCATACCCCATACCGGTAAGTATTACTCCTATGGCACTGCTTCCCGCTTCATTAGCCACAGATTCAAATAAAACATCCACAGAAGGGCAGTGCCCGTTTACCTTTTCTGCCTCAAAGCATTCCACCTTATACCTGTCCCCCGGCTTTTTTATCCTCATATGACGGTCTCCGGGAGCTATGAGGACTTTACCTCTTTCAACAAAATCTCCGGTTTAGCTTCCTTGACATTCAATGAAGTTGTGCCATTCAGACGCTCGGCAAACATTCGCGAGAAAACCGGCGGAATATGCTGCACTATTACAATTCCCGGAATATTATTCGGAAGGTATCTGAGCACGTTATAGATGGCTTCAGTTCCCCCGGTGGAGGCTCCTACGGCAATAATCCTATCAACTGATATATTTTTTCTTTCCAATACCCTTTCATTGTTATCCCGTTTCTTAAGTGATGATATATTTGCAGTTGCTGCAATTTTTACCTTGGCAATCAGCTCATTTATAAAAATCTCCACACTTTTGGCAGATGACAGTTCAGGCTTTGTAACAAAATCAACTGCTCCTGCGTTCATGGCATTGAATACGGCATCACTTATCCCGCTAACCATTATAACAGGTAGTGGATATTGGGGGATAAGCCTCTTCACAAACTCAATCCCATCCATTCTGGGCATTCCCACATCGCAGGTCATTACATCAGGCTCATATGCAAGTATCTTGTCCCTTGCATCAAAAGGATCCGATGCAGTTGCTACCACTTCTATGTATGGGTCGGCAGAAAGACCTCTCGAAAGTACCTCTCTTGATACCATACTGTCATCGACTACTAAAACTCTTATTTTTCTCATATCTATAATTCCTTTCTGTAAACAGCAGGCATGACATATTTGAAACGGGTTGTTTCACGGTTCAACGATTCCGAATGCCCTATGAACAGATAGCCGCCGTTCTCCAATTGCTGATAAAACTTATTTACCAGTTCATCCCTGGTTTTGTTGTCAAAATAAATCATGACATTCCTGCAGAAAATTACATGGAATTTACGCTTAAATGGGAAAACAGCTTCCATCAGATTAAACTTTCTATATATAACCTCATTGCGTATTTTATCGATAAGTAAGGATTTTCCTAAATCATATTTTTTGAAATAACCAACCTTCCACTGAGCGGGAAGAGTAGCAATTTCATCGTTGTCATATACCCCTTTCTGTGCGATATCCAAAACCTTGCCCGAAATGTCGGTGGCTAAAATCTTGGAATCCCAGAGCAGCTTTTCATTTCCAAAATATTTATCAAGCATCATCGCAAGGGTATATGGTTCCTCTCCTGTAGAACAACCTGCGCTCCAGATTCTTAGGTCTTTATCTTTTACCGCACTTGTCAGATACGGAAGCACTGTGTTTTTAAAATAATAAAAGTGATCCGCTTCCCTCATAAAAAAGTATGATTGGCAGTTATTTTATCTATCAATACAGTAACTGCATCTCCCGTCTTGTCCGATACAACATAGTCGTAGTAATCGGAAAAGCTCTTAAAGTCCTTCTGGATTAAGACGTTATGGAGTCTTCCTATCACCAGGGATTTTTTCTCCTCCTTCAAGTGGATACCATAATTGGATTTAATGAAATCAGCAAGCTGCCTGAATTCTTTATCTGTAATTGTAACCATAACTATCACCTATCTTTTTAGGTCGAAGGCCCGCAGGCCTTCGGCCTATTAATCTGCTATAACTGTTTTTTAATACTTGCCAAATTCCTTGTCACTGAGGGCTATCTTGACTTGAGATACAGCAACTTCTGTATGTTTTACATTCTCATGGCTTACAGCTGCCTTTTTTTTTCAGCCATGTCTTCCAGAAGTTTCAACACTTCGGGGTCTATCTCATCCATTTTGTTTCTGGTACTACCCTTTTTTAATTTGAACCTTCCTACCATTTCCCGCAGAAGTGCAGCCTGGCCGGAAAGTTCCTCGCTGGCTGCCGCGCTCTCCTCTGCCGTAGCTGAGTTGGTCTGTACCACCTGGGATACCTGCATGATCCCCTGGTTGATCTGTGCCACCCCGGATGCCTGCTCATTGGATGCCACTGCTATGTCGCTCACCAGGTTAGCCACCTTTGCTATGTTATCTACTATTTTGAGGAGGATTCATTAATTTCTACCATAGCCTTGAGCATTTCCTGCATCTCTTCATTGCCCATTACTGCATTTGACTTGGCAAGCTCAGCGAGCTCGTTAGCCTCACTTGCATTATCTGCGTTCAGTTTTGTCTGGGAGGATATCTCCTCAAGAGATGCCGTAAGTTCTTCTATGGAGCTTGCTTGCTCAGTAGCGCCTTGAGATAAAGCCATGCTGGAATCCGACATCTGCTTTGAGCCGGAGGCTACCTGTGCTGATGCAGAATTTATATTGCTAAGTACTTCATTAAATGAGTTTATCGTATTATTTATTGCATTCTTTATTACAGCATGATCTCCTTTGTAGTCGCCGTTGACACTTGCCTGCAAATTGCCCTTGGACAACTCTTCAAGCACTTCAGCCGCTTCATTTATGGGACTGATAATTGCATCAAGCGTGTCGTTTACTCCAACAACAATCTTTCTATAATCACCATTAAACCTATTTGTGTCACCGCGCTTGGAAAGGTCCCCATTTATTGCTGCTTCAGACAGCCCAACCATCTCGCTTATCAAATTCCGTATCATTACTGCCATTTCATTAAGCTTGATATTGAGTATATCCTTTTCCGATTTAACGATAGCATCGACTGTCAGGTCCCCTGAAGCGATTCTTTCAACTGCTGCAGCCTGCTCGTGAACATTGGCCACCATTCTTACAAAGGATTCTGTAAGCTTACCTATTTCATCCTTTCTGTTGGTATTGACATCAACATTTATATCTCCTAAAGCGAGCTTGTCCGCTGCTTTTGCAAGCGCCTTAACCGGATTGCTTATTATGCCGGATATAAAAATTCCCAGTGCAATTGCCAGTAATACAGCTATTATTACTGACACTATCATTGTTTCGGTCGCTGTCTGAGTCGTATGCTCATTAATCAATGCATCTTCCTCGGCCAAAGACTGCTCAAGTTCAAACAGGTTGTCTATCAACTTTTGGATCTCATCATTTATTGCTGCTCCTTCACCGTACATAATTACTTCTGCTGCAGCATCATTGTCCGCCTTTTCCAAATCTATTATCTTTTTGTTATATTCTGCGAACCTCCCGGTTAGCAGACCCTTCAGGTTCTGAACTTCCGCCTTGACCTTTTCATTTTCTATCGCTTTCTCAATAGTTGACAAGTCTGTAAGCATGCTTTCGGTGTATTGGTTAATTTTTGAGTAACTCTGCTCTTTTATATTTTCATCATTACTAATCAATAGATCCCTATGGTTCACACGGATTCTATGGTATTTCTCCACTATATCTCCAAGTTTGATTGAGGGGTCGGTATATTCGCTGTACATCAGCTTGTCACGTTCATCTATTGTGCTTATATTAATTATCCCAACCGCACCTACAATACCTGCAATCAATGCTACAAGAATAAAACCGGTTAATAGTTTCGTACTTACCTTCATATTTAAGAACCATTTCATTTGCATAACCCCCTATGTATAGGAAATGTCCCTGATATCTACAACTATAATGCAGGTTCTGTCATTATACTCTTTCGGAGGTTTCTATATCATGGTCTATGGAGTTTCTTATAAGGTGCATGAGGGGATCTGAAATGTGTTCTATAATATTCTTATCAACTTCTGTTTCTTCTCCTATTAGTTCCAGCTTTACTTCCTTGTTAAGCTTCTTGCACATATCCCGTACAATCCTGTGCATCTTGTGGAAGGTTGCAGAGATTGGAAGCATCCGGACCGCCATCACCATATCCTGCAGCTCATCTGTTATCTTTTTCAGCTGCCTTGCTGCCTTCTGGAAATTGTGAAGCTCCAAGCCATTCAGGTCCGGATTCTGGGTAACCATCGCTTCTGCGATTACCATTTCTCTTACCAGATCCATAAGCTTGTCCAGTTTGTTTACATTGACACTGATCAGGTTCTGTTGGGATGTTGCAGAATTTGAAGTCTCTTCTTTTTGGGAGGCTCTATGAATGCATCATTATCATCCAGCTTGCTAAGTACCAGCTCCTTGAGAAAAATGGTCTGCATCAGAAACTCGTTTATTTCTTCGTAAGAAAGGTCGGTTTTTATATATAATGTAAGGCCTTCCTTTTTTATTGCTTCTGTACTTGCTTCACCGGCCATAATATCTTCCGGTATGTGATGAAGCTCTTTTGCGATGTCCCCGAGATCACGGATTAATGAAAATGCCCTTACATTTTCCATCCCTCAGCCATCTTCAAAACGTAGAACTGCCTTAAAGGAATTCTTGCCTGCAGCAGCTGCTGCCTTATCCTGGCTGATATAATATTGATGCTTTTCTTCTTCAGTTTCGCTAACTGCGGTTGGTGTCGCTACGGATGATCCGCCCTTTTTAAGTTTAGCCAGAAAATCCCTGATTTTCTTTGACAGCTCGCCTGCTTCGTCATCGGCTTTAGCCCCGCTCTTTATCTTCTCCATCTCTACCTTAATAAAGTCAACACCCTCCAATACAAGATCGGAAAGCGTAGAACAGTCCATTTTCTTAGGTTTTTCCTCCCGAAGAAAGTAGAACAAATCTTCTATAGTGCGGGAAAGTGTGGAAATATTGTCAAAGAGCATCATGGCAGCCGAACCTTTTATTGTGTGCATTATACGGAATATTTCATTGATTGCATCCTGGGTATAGCAGCTGGACTTTTCATTGTCTATAATAAGCTGCTCAAGCTGTTCAGTTTGCTTAACTGTTTCGAATATGAAAAGGTCAAGCATCGGCTCGTTCGTAAAATTATCCGACAAAGTAACCGCCTCTTTTGTTCATATAATAGTGATAAAACTTGTAATATTTGCAATAAATGAAATGCTGCAAATATCGAGTTTTACATATAAAGTGCAAAACTTTTTGCGAAACAAAAAAGTTCAGGCAGCAGCTAAAGAGCCAACACCTTGTTTAGAGTCTGAACTACGTGTTCTTCCTTGAAGGGCTTTACAATAAAGGACTTGGCACCGCTTACAACCGCATCCATAACCATAGGCTCCTGCCCCATAGCCGACACCATTATAACCTTTGCTTTGGGGTCATACTGCTTTATGGCCTTCAGCGCCTCAAGGCCATCCATTTCCGGCATTGTGGTATCCAAGGTTACGACATCCGGTTTGAGTTCCTTGTATTTTTCAAATCCCACCATACCGTTTTCCGCTTCGCCAACAACTTCAAAGCCATTTCTTTCGAGCATTGTCCTTATCGCCGCACGCATAAAAGCTGCATCATCAACTACGAGTATCTTTTTTATAAACCTCACGCTCCTCGTGTAGAATTTATATTTTGTTAATAAATGCATCCAATATTGTTGTAAGTGTATTTAGAGTATATTCTTTAAGCGGGAAGCCGTACCCGCCAAGCCGCCATTTGAGACATATATTTCTGAAGCTTCCCCAAATAATATCTGAAAGCATCTCGCTGTCAATTTTTTGAGATATTTGCCCGGATTTTTGCGCTTCAGATATCAAAGCGCCCACAAAATCAGAGCGGCTTATGAATATTTGCTTTACCTTATCAGCCAACTGCGGGTCACAGGACAATACACCATAGGCTTGAGTTATTACAGTAATTTGAGGGTAGTTCTGATAATACTCCGCATATGAGTTGATAAAATACATAATAGCCTCCACAGGTTTAAGCTTTTTTAGCTTTATTGACTCAATAATGTCAGCGTCATACTGTGAATAATGGTCTAATATGGCCAGCATCAGTTCACTCTTTGTCCTGAAATGCTTGAATATTGTTCCTTCTGAAATGCCCAGCCTTTTTGCCACTTCCCGTGTTGAGAAACCTTGCATTCCGGACTCATTTATTACCTCTACCGAAGCCAAGATTATAGCTTCTTTTCTAAAGAACACTACATTAACTGTAATTATTGATCACATGCTAATTAGAAATTAACCCATTTGGATAATATATAACTGAATAAAATCTTTGCTGTAATAAAGCTGAATATAAGAAAACTCCCGGAGGTAGGAATTGTTTAAAGAGTATGTAATCGGATTGGTTGAGCAGTATGGAGGCTGGGGGATTGCTGCAGCTTTGATATTGGAGTTTCTTGGGCTCCCGGTACCGGGAGAAACCTTGATGTCCTTTCTTGGATACCTGGCCTGGAAGCAGGCAAGTTCGTCATTGCTGCCGCTGATTTCGGCTTCTGTTTTTGGTACATATCTCGGCTCGATTGTAGCCTATATTATCGGCTTCAGATACGGGGAAAAGGTTGTGCTGAAGCTTGGAAAGCATGTACATATAACAAAGCAAGGATTGGATAGAACCTCAAGGCTTTTTATCAGAAATGAAATCCCTCTGCTCTTATTCGGGAGGTTCATCCCGGGATTAAGGCATATCATACCCTATATTAATGGAATTGGTCACCTGGAGATAAAAAAGTTCCTCTTCTTCAATTTTTTCGGTTCTGTTATCTGGTGCACTTTTTTTGTTGAAATAGGTTATATCATGGGAGAGAGATGGATCGGCATAGAAGGAATAGTAAAGGCATATTTTCTCATATTCATTCTGGTTGCTCTATTTATCTTTATTGTTGTCAGGTATTTTAACAAGTATAAGAAACCGGTTTTTACTGCAGCTTTCCCTCTGCTGGTATTTATAAAGGTCTCAGAAGCATATATACGCAGGGAACTATCCCCTTTTGATGATTCCGTATATCATTTCCTGGCGTTATTTATTTCAAAGGATATGACCTTTCTTATGAAGGCCCTATCTACTCTGGGAGCGCCTTGGATGCTGACCGCCATTACGATCGCACTATATCCTTTTTTTAAATATAAAAGTAATAGTATAATGTATGCGAACATGATAGCAATTAATTTGGCAGCCAGTTCACTGATAAATGAGATATTCAAGTTTGCTTTTCATAGAAGCAGGCCTGATATCTTCAGGCTGGTAAAAGCCTCAGGGTATAGCTTTCCCAGCGGTCATTCCATGATTGGATTCAGCTTTTACGGCTTATTACTGTACCTGTTATATAACAGTACACCAGACAGGTACAAAAAGCTTGGCATTGCAGCTGCCTTTGGCCTTCTGATTTTTGGTATCGGTATCAGCAGGATATATCTTGGAGTTCATTATGCTAGCGATGTGGTAGCCGGCTTTTCTGCCGGCATGGCATGGCTTACCCTATTCATCACCATTGCAGAAAAAAACTATAAAGGCTGACTGCATAGTATTATGCAGTCAGCCTTTATATGTTCATTCATGTTTACTGAATATTGTACATTCCCTTGCTTTCCATGTATTTATATACGCTTTCACCATGCTGCTGTTCTTCTCTCTGGATATGGTTCAGAGTCTGTCTGATGTTTGGATCTCTAAATTCAAATATTGCCGTGTCATACGCCCCGGATACATATTTTTCAGTCATCAACATATCGTTGCATAAGTCAGCATCATTTTTGCTGCCTGCTGTACTCTGACCCGGCTGAGGATTTTGCGGGGTCTGTGCTTGGTTATTATTCTGGTTTTGCTGATTCTGCTGCTGGTTTACATCCGGCACCTGACCGCTTAACATCTGATTGATAGTATTCAAGTGGTTATACTCCTGCTGCTCATTTACTTTGAAAATCTGCTTCAACTGTGTGTCCTGTGCCTGGTTTGCATAGTCATTATACTTTTTTATGCAGACTTCTTCATGCTTCTTCTGATCCTCCAGAAGCATCCTTTCCTTTTGACTCAGGTTACCCATAATATCACCTCCGGTTTTAGTATTGGATAAATTGCTCAAATTATTCCCGTAAGCGATATTCCAGATAAATTCGCCATTTTATGCTTCATGCAAAACCCTAATACTGGCTCTGATTATATTTGCTTCATTTTCCCTATTACTTAACAACTTTAATTCCATACCCGTATTAAAATTTTGCATTTCTATTAACAGTAAATCTCCTTCTTCCAAAGCATAGTCACCATTTATACCAGCCTCGATATCAGCGCCGCCTTTGACACAGTATACCGCTTCAAAACTCCTTGAATACTTTACAGAGGAAACAGGATTAATAACTTCTTCCACCCCTGACCTGTCAACTTCAATAGCTTTGATTTCTCCTTCACAGCCTTCCGCAAGCATCAGATTGAAATCCTTTGCTTTCCCTTTGCTTAGGGTTGTCCAGCTTCCACTGAAGCTGTCCTGTTCAAAAGGCTTCAATGATGCCCGGTGATGGTTTTCATGCTCAAGCAGCATTTCGCCGTCAATTATCATAATAAGCCTCCAAATTCCCGGCAGACTGGTAAAGGTTGATTCCTCCACATCAACTCTTGCAGAACTCAACCTCCATTTAAAATTGCGGGTTTTGTAGTCAGCACCTTCAGGGTAGATAGCCAGCTCCGTTGTCGTCCCCCCTGACCACTCGCTCACCTTTTGCGCATCCCTTTTAACAATCCGGATTGGACAGTTCATATTTATCAACACCTTTTTTATTATTTACATGCATTATTAATATAGCACTAAAACCCACTATAGCCAAGCAGACAGCCAAAAAATATAAGACCCGGGGGAATTTTCCCGGGCTTATTGCTGACAATAATTATTGGAATGCAACGTTGCTTTCAGGTACCGTCTTATAGATACTTCCTTATATATAACCGGTTTAAATTGGCAGCATGTTCGTTCTCATCAGTCAAAGCTTCAAAAAAAATATCCCTCACCATTGGATTCTTGGTGGACAAATAAATATCTCTATAAAACTCATATGCCTCCAATTCGTCCAATATAGCCTGATCCACGCCCTCCAGATAATTATCGAACTCAGACTTGCTAACTTTTGGAGTTTCCGGCTCGTTTCCCGTTATAATTTCATATAGCATCCTGAATTTAGAAAAATGCTTGCCTTCATCTTCGAAAAAACGCTCAATTATATCGGCTTCCCTATCATCAGGTGCAAGGCTCATCAACCTTTGATAATGTTTTCTTGCCCCCGCTTCCCCCTTCATGGCTTGCAGGAGCTGCTCCGGGGTAACGCCAAATGACATGCAGCTGTACAATATATCACTTCCTTAAAAAAAATGCCATACACTTCAGTTTATGCATGGCACTCTTAAGAGGTTACAAAATATCCTGGCATACCAACGGCTATACCACCTTGATACCTTATTTTACTGCCCATCTGCCGGTTCATACTTTACTTCAACGGAATAGTCTATTGAAGAACCATCCGGAGCTTTAACGGTGTATATAACGGCATCCCTGAAATCATTTGCCGTTATTCCGCTTGTCTGCTCAACTCCGGCAACGTATACAGCTTTGCCTATATACGAAAATGATGCGGCCAATGTACTGACATCAGTTCCCACAGACACTATAACAGTAATTGTATGAGTTTTTTCGTCTATTTTTCCGTTCACAGGCGGTTTAAAACCTTTAAAAGCAAACTCCGTTATATATTTTTCGCTTTCCAAGGCTTTCTCCACTTTTACCGCATACTCTCTGACCGTACCATCCTGTGCTATTACCTTATAGGTAACTACTTTTTCCGAATAATTGTTTATCGTAACTCCGCTTATCTGTAAATCCTCTCCTATCTTGACAGATGCATTATCCGATACGCTGAACACTGCGGCGAGCTTTTCAATGTCGGTGCCATACGGCACCTTGACATATATACTTTTCCCGGCTTCATCAATAATTCCTGCAGCCTTGGGCACCAGGAAACCGAACTCCTTCATCACCGCTTCACTATTAGGAGTTTCATTTACGGTTACTTCATAAGTTCTTTCTGTCTTGTCCTGTGCAACAACAGTATATAACACCTGTTTTGTAAAGTTGTTTGCAGTTTTCCCGCTTTCCTGGTCAGAACCCCCAACCTTCACGGTTGCTTCCGGCGAACAGGAAAATGCTGCTACAAGACTGGTCCTGTCAGTTCCGAAAGGTACGGTAAGGCTTATTTTATTCTGTTCTTCAAATATTTCACCTTTAATTCGTGGATTTATGTTTATAATAGAAAAGCTTGTTATTGATTTCTCCGTATTTGGTTCAATATTTACAGTTACGGTGTACTCTCTGGTGGAACCATTCTGTGCAACAACGGTGTATAAAGCAGGCTTTGTAAAATCATTAAATTCACCCGATGCCGGAATTACTTTGGCATGCTCCGAGATTTCAATATTGGGAACCAGCTTGCTTATGTCCATTCCAAAGGGCACATTAAGGTTTATTGTGCGCTTGTCTTCATCAATACTTCCATTTATTGCTGTCTTTCCCTGTAAAACAAATTCTTTAATCACATTTTCAGGACTTGGCCTTACTTGTACACTAACGTTGTAAATGTCTGAAGAGCCATCCTCGGCTGTAACCAAATATTCCACAGTTTTGCTGAAATCCCGTGCTACTCCTGATTTTGGTGATACTGTGGCTTTGGGAGAAACTTCTATGGCAGGCACCAGGCTGCTTATATCCGTTTTGTAGGGCACTTCGGCAGTTATGGTATTTTTAGTGTTATCAATTTCTATGTCTACATCGTCCACTTTATCAAAATTGAAATGAATAAAGTCTTTTGAGGAGGATGCCAGTGGCATCCCCCCAACCCTTATTCTAGTTCCGTATATGATTGCTCCGTCTGACTCGCGGACAACATATATATACAAAACATCACCGTTTCTTACTATTTCTGAAGAGTCTATTGAAAAGTGATTTCTCTCTTTATCGACATCAATGTTTGTATCGTCTTCCTTTTGAGCTTCTATCCGATGGTTATCAATATCCATGCCGTCATAAGTAATCTCAAGCTCCGGAATGCTGAGCTCAATATCCGCATTTTGCACCACTCCGTAGAAACGGTATTCCAAGCCGTCTGCAGTAACAATATATCTGACATCTCTCAATAATGGTTTGTTTACAGTCACTTTGAATGTGTTATCATTTACGCGGTTTGTTGATTCAATAAGATTCCCGCCGATCACATCGCCGTCCGAGTCAAGCTCATAAACCGAAGCGACCTTGTACATCTTACTGCTCTTACTGATTTTAAAGGTATCGGAGCTGATGATTTCAACACCTTGAATATAATCCTTGGTCACAATGTCCGAGCCTTCAAAATCAAGCTCCACATCGTCAACATCCATTTTGTTTCCGGCTATATCTGCTGCTGAGGATATGGGCTTCAGGGTATATACGAACTCCGAACTCATTTCATCATTTGTTATTATATTTACCCTTGTCTTATCCTTGGAATCGACCTCCGTCAGGGAGATAGAAATAGTTCTTTGATGGTCATCTTCATCCCAATAGGTTATCCGGTAGCTTCCGGGAAGCTGCATAGCTTCATTGAACACTACCTGAACCTTATTCCGGCTTACTGCTTCTACATACTCAATATAAGGATCCTCCTCATCCTCCATATAGGACTCCAGAATTGTGGCACCGGAATGGTTCACTTCATCATCATTCTCATCCCATGCATGGGCTCCGGCATAGTCAGCCACCATAGCGGTAAAGTCGAACCTGTATTCCTTACCTGCAGGGATATCCTTGGATGCAGTATAATCGACGGTGCTGTATGCTTCATTCGTTTCATCATTACTCGGATTCAGATCAGCAGTCCAGCTTATACTTACTCCGCTCGGATTTTTTATACCCGAAACTCCGCCATATATCAGGACAGGTTCAGTAAACACAACCCTGAAGCTTCTTACGTCCTTCTGCTCCCAATTTTCAACCTCAGGCGGGTCATTTTCCATATCAGTCCCATAAAAATCCAGACCACTCTCGAATTCATAAGCATTATTACGTGTATCCCGCACACCGATTAGGCTCGTTACCTCATATTCTTTATCATCCATTGGTTCTGACGGTTTAAGTACAACTACAGTACCATCCTCCAGCACATTTCCCACCTGCTTGAAGGTAAGCCCGGATGCCTTAAGCACGGCTGCCTCAGCATATACTTCCTCTTCAAAATGAACCCATATTTCATTCTCATTTACAGCTTCTATAAAAGCTACCTCCGGCGGATCGGTATCATTAGTGCTCCCATTGTATAGCACGCTTACACTTATGTTGGACATTGCATTTCCTGACAGGTCCCTGATATTATTCAGCAGGATGGTGTGATTCTTATCATTTGACAATGAGCTTACTGTAAGCACAACTGTTTTTTCATCAGTACCCAGCTCCGCCTTTGTGACCAGTGCCAAACCGTCTATCCTGTAGTTGATTATATTTTCAGCGCTATCCTTATCCAGCCTGTCGTCAAAGTTCAGCTCAATGGTTTTACTGCTGATACATTCCACTGAAGTGATGTAAGGAGGAGTATTATCTTTTTTCACACCTCTGAAAGTATACTTTTTATAACCGGCGCTGCTTGAAGGTTCCATCTCATTTTCAAACTCATCCCTTATGCCTTTTATTACCAGTGTATAGCTTTCGGACTTTTCCATCTCCGATGTGGTTATCAGCACCGTCTTGCCGGCTGTCGAATAAAGGTCCGAGGGATCCTTGATTTTGATAGACCTGATGTCGAGGTCTTCATCAATCTCATAGTTGTCAATATCACATGCGGATTCTATATCCAAGGCATTTGAATCTGAAAACACTATTTCAACAACATTGCTTGTGATTGCCTTAGGGCTGCTTTTTACTACCGGCGCAGACCTATCCGCTGATTTACCCCTGAATTCCTTTCTGATTTCCTTGGTTATCCTGTTTGCCAGTACTGAATTATCGGTAATACCCTCTATCTTTAAGACATACTGTTTGCCGGCCTCCTGGGTTTCAGTGCTTAGTTCCACGGAATCCCACATGCCGTCATTGTCCCTGTCTTTAGCTTCCGCTGATATGATATCAATATTTCCCCCGCCAGAAGTTATCTCATAATTGTCTATAGCTTCAGCGGAAGCTTTATTTAAGCCGTTGCTGTCGGAAAACTCCAAGAGAAGCCTGCTGTTATTCAATACAGTAAGCTTATTCAATTTAGGAGCAGCAGTGTCAGACCTTCCGGTAAACCGTTTTGTTATCAACTTGGTTATTACCCCGTCGCCGTTTTTTATGTTGTGAATTTTAATCTCATAGGAGTGGCCCGGCTGAATACCGCTGGTTGATACTCTGACCTTGGTATTTGTACTATCCAGTCTTGCCGATTTTACCGTTACTCCTTCAATGGTATAGGTGATGCTGTCCTGGGCCGTATAGTTGTCAAGAATCCTGTCAAAGGTCAGTTCCACCAGTTCCGTATCCTTGCATTCTGCACTAACAAGCTTCGGGGCATTGCTGTCCTTTTTCAAGCCCTTGAAGCTATAGCTTTCATCATCAATACTCAGTGTATAAGTTGAACTTTCGTTCATAGCAGATGTCTCAATGATTACCGCACTTTCATTTTTTATACTCACTGCTTTTATATCCAGTTTGCCGATTGAGTATATATCCTCTTGTGCAGCCTGCGAATCCTCCACTTCTTCTTCAAACACCACTTCCACTTTGGTGTTCGATATTGCCCTTACACTTTTTACTTTTAATTCTACGCTTTCCATGTATAAGCCTGAGGAAACCGCATCATCCCTGTCTATTTTCCCGCTGTCTACCAGGAACTGTATCAGCTTTTTACCCGAAGTCTTCATAGGCAGCTTTAATGCTTCAACAGTTGCTACTGCCAGACTGTTCACCGTAAAGGTTTTTTCAGCAGCTACTTTCTTTAAGCCTTTCCCTGCAGCAAATTCAAGTGTTTCCTCCCATGAGAAGTCACCGCTTCCATCGATTTTCTGCTTGTATCCCAACGTTTCCAGAAGCACTTTGTAATAAGCTCTTGAATCTATAAGGTTCAGAGGTTGAAAATTGACTCCATCTCCTATCCATCCCAGTTCCGGGTGCTCCCTCAAATAGCACAGAACATTCCTGCCCTGCTTCCAGGCTATTATACTTGAATCGTTGAAATTCCGTGTCCCCGAGTACGACAAGGCGTCTTCCTCCAAGCCCTTCAACCTCAGAAACATTATTGCCGCCTGAAGCCTGTTGGGCCTTGTCTGCAGATAAGCTTCATCCACAACTCCTGTTTCACCCTTCAGCATCCCCAGATCCCTGCATATTTTCCCTTCGCTGCTTATACTATTGCTACCGAACACCTGCACCGGCAGTATCGAAGTACATACCAGCAAAATTGCAGTAAAGACCAAGAACAATCTTCTTAACATTAGTCAACCCTCCCTGAATTGTATTGCTAATATTAGATATGACCGGCATTGCCAAAACTACACTGTTTATGCGTTTTGTAATATACTCTTAATGGTTTTGTAACAATGCAATAAATTGTTTTTAGAGGATTTATAATGTATTTTTCAGGTTATACTAAATCTGTATAAATTGAGGAAATGCTTAGTATTCTATAATGGAGGTGTATGTAATGCGTTTGATAGCCAGGTTTCCTGATGAAAGGCAGATTGGTGAACTGGTAGATTCTTTGAGGAATGCCGGATTTGACCGTAAGGATATGATAATCAGTGACCTTGCAAAAGAGCAGAAATGGGACACTGTTGAAGAAGCAGCTGAAGAAATCTCATTTATAAAAACTGAAAGAAAGGGGTTGGGTGAAATTGAGACCTTCGGTTCCGGAATAAAGGGGCTAGAGGGCGAAAGGGGTATTATAGTGGCGGTAAAAACCCCCAAACATGAAAGTGACATTGTAAGGTCCATAATGGAGCAGTCCGGTGCCGTTGAAATAGTACAAGACTAAATTGCATGTATCCCCTTGAATTTACTTCAAGTATGCTGTAAAATTTCAATTATACCAGGAATATTTAATGGCAGAGTAGGTAATTATGCGTCAAGTGCTGGTCGTACGGGAAGTTGACGCCAGACGAAGAGCCACCTGGGCTTGCGATATGATTGCCGCATTCCACTGCCACTTAGGAGCCATCCCTCCTTAAGTGGTGCATTTGCCATTTAAGGAGAGGAGGTGATTATATGAGTAGGACAAAAACCTTGGTATTCGTAAGCTTACTCATTGCTATGGAAGTTATATTCACACGTTTTTTATCTTTTCAGACTCCTATAATAAGAATAGGCTTTGGTTTTATACCTATTGCCTTCTCGGGAATAATGTTTGGGCCGCTTATTGGCGGCTTGACAGGAGCTCTGTCAGATATAATCGGTGTAACGCTATTCTCATCGGGAGCTTTTTTCCCCGGGTTTACGCTTAGTGCATTTCTTGGCGGAGTGATTTACGGTTTGTTTCTTCACAGGAAGCCGGTAACAATTCTTAATGTAGCTGTTAGTGTACTGCTTATTACCTTGTTTATTGATCTGGGTCTAAATACACTATGGTTGTCTATGATGACAGGAAAAGCTGTTACGGTGCTTTTGATACCGAGAGCTTATAAGAGCGCCATCATGCTGCCAATCCAGGTAATTACCATTCAGGTTCTATGGAGATACTTAGGCAGCTACCTGAATAGTACGAATTACGCAAAACAGCATTAGGAACAGTTATAAAAGCTTATGGCAAACGCCATAAGCTTTTACTTTATAAACTATTACAGGTTCTCGTTAATAAGCTCCTTCATAAGCCTGGAATCCAGATTCCCACCTGTTATTACAAAAGCAATGTTTTTACCGTTAAAGGCTTTTGGGTCTTTTCTCAGTGCGGCGACTCCTATGGCGCTTGAGGGCTCAGCTACAATTTTCTTCTTGTCCAGAAGATATTCAACAGCCTTCCTGATTTCCGCCTCATCTACT
>JBLNDG010000130.1:0-10277 GCA_050261415.1 Caulobacteraceae bacterium
GTACTGTTGTTATTGCAGCTGTAAGTGTTGTCTTACCATGGTCAACGTGTCCGATTGTCCCTATGTTTACATGGGGTTTGGTTCTTTCATATTTTGCCTTTGCCATTTTACTTTTCCTCCTCTATGTTTAAAAACTGTGAGTCCCATGTCAAAAAACTCTTCAGTCTTCCAACATGTAACTCATAATCATTTATATATTCGGTGTATTCATCAACTTACCCAAATCAGCCTCAGAATACCACCGTTAGGTCCAATAAACTTACCCGTGTGTATCGATATAGAAGATGGAGCTCACGAGCGGGATCGAACCGCCGAACCTCTTCCTTACCAAGGAAGTGCTCTGCCTACTGAGCTACGTGAGCATGTTTTGTATTTTGGAGCGGGCAACGGGAATCGAACCCGCATAGCCAGCTTGGGAAGCTGGTATTCTACCACTGAACTATGCCCGCAATGGTGGAGAGGGATGGATTCGAACCATCGAAGTCTGTGACAACAGATTTACAGTCTGCCCCCTTTGGCCGCTCGGGAACCTCTCCATACATTATGCTATTATAATGCTATTTATGATTTTTGTCAATATGGTTGAATCCTTGCGCCATTGGCTTTTAGCGTTGTTTAAACAATGCCGCCGCGCAATTCTCCAGCGAATAGTCAAATAAAAAGTCCATAAACTATTTTATATTATTGCTTCAAATATTACAATCGAATTTATTGGCATATATGGATGAAATATATTCTATACTATATTATATCTGTTTATGTATTGTTTAATTAAATAAACTGATTGACAAATTTCTGTAGGTTTCATAAAATGTTATTAACAAATGAAAAAGGCTTCCAGTGAAGCATTTTGACAATTTAGTAAAAAAAGAGGAAAGTTGTATGTTGGAGAGTGTTCTTAACTAGATAATTTAATATCTAGATCCGGAAAGAAAACCTATTATATAGGTTTGTTTCTTGTTGTCTTTTCGGGGAGAATTAAGAACACGGGATAATCATACACTTTTGAACATTGGCCGTGCATCAGCACGGTTTTTTATTCGGGATTTTCATAGGGGCAGTGTGTCTCTTTTTCTGCTGCCTGCCATAATATCCTGAAAACCATATATTCAAGTGCAAAGGTTGTAATTGTGCATGTGTTCAATTGCAGCCTTTTTTCTTTTGCCAAAACCAGCACAACGTTATATCTCAACCAGTATAAGATTAAAAGGAGGAAGTAAAATTGAACCTGACGGCCATGAAAATTTTAGAATATGATAAGGTAAAGGAAATGTTGAAGCTTTATACCGTATCCGCTTTAGGCGGTGAGCTTGTAGATAAACTGGAACCATCCATAGACGCAACTGTAGTAGAAGCCTGGATGAACGAGACAACGGAAGCCTGTGCCATACTGCAAAGAAACTCAAGTGTTCCCATCCACAGTCTTAATAGAATGGACAATGTGACAAGCAAGCTGGGTAAAGGTATAACTCTGCTTCCCGAAGAGCTGGAGACCATTCTGGGACTTCTAACTGAGATTAAAAAGCTTAAACGTTTTATGACCGACAAGGAAGCAGTTGCACCTGTTGTGAGCAGTTATGCATTTTCTGCTTACGAATTGGAGGATCTGGCAGGAGAGATTGATAGGTGCATCCGCAGCGGCAGAGTGGATGATAAAGCCAGCAGCGAACTTGGCAAGATCCGGAAAAAAATCATCATCTTTGAAGACAGGATAAAGGCAAGGCTGGAAAGTATCCTGCGGTCAACCGATTCCGGCCGGTACCTCCAGGACTCAATATACAGCATCAGAGGCGGCCGCTATGTTATCCCGGTAAAAAAAGAATACAGGCGGAATGTGGAAGGTGAGGCCTTAGACAGCTCAGCAAGCGGATCTACAGTCTTTATTGAGCCTGCTGAAATCAGAAAGCTCCAGGATGAGCTCAATCACTGCAAGCTGGAAGAGGAAAAGGAAATATACAAGATACTGGCTTACCTTACAAACTTCGTTGAATCCTATAAAAAAGAAATATCAGTCAACATTGAGGTTATGGCAAGTTATGATTTCCTTTTCGCAAAGGCAAGATTCAGCAGGGCATTGGATGCCAACCCAGTGAAAATAAACACGCATCGAATAATAGTTGTAAGAGGTGCAAAGCACCCCCTCATTGGCAAGGATGCTGTTCCCCTGGATATTTGTATTGGTGATGAATATAGAACTCTTGTCATAACAGGTCCAAACACCGGCGGTAAAACTGTTGCCTTGAAAACAGTCGGCCTTCTGACACTTATGGTTCAATCAGGGCTCCATGTGCCGGCAGATACCGGGAGTGAGTTTGCCGTTTTTACCGACATACTTGCCGATATAGGGAATGGACAAAGCATTGAACAGTCACTCAGCACGTTTTCATCACATATAAAAAACATAATCAGCATTGTTGAATGTGCGGGCAGAGATACGCTTATAATAATGGATGAACTGGGAGCAGGAACCGATCCCGGTGAAGGGATGGGGCTTGCAGTCGCTGTTCTGGAAGAAGTTCACCGCAGGGGAGCAATTACCATAGCTACAACACATTACAGTGAAATAAAAGTATATGCATCCGATTGGGAGGGCTTTGAAAACGGCTGCATGGAGTTTGACGTGAATACACTGAAGCCTCTCTACCGCCTTAAGATTGGAATTGCAGGAGAAAGCAACGCATTTTTGATATCCCTGAGGCTTGGGATGCGGAAGGATATAATCGAAAGGGCCCACGAGATTACTTACAAAGAAAAGAAACATTATGAAACATATACGGGTTCAGATAATTCGCCTGCCGTCAAGAATGTTGAAATGCTGGAAAAGCACTCCGAGCAGCTTATAAAAAGTCAAAAGCTATCGGAGGAAAAAAAGCTTGTCAATAAGATTATGAAAGAAAGCAAATTCAGTATTGGGGATTGTGTGTATATAAGCAGCATGGACAGGACAGGAATTGTATGCGAGGCTGAAGATGGCAGGGGTAATGTCGGAGTGATGGTCATGAAGAAAAAGCTTAAAATCAACAAGAAACGTTTGTCCCTGTATGTTGATTCAAAAGAGCTGTATCCGGAGAACTATGACTTCGATATTATATTTGAGAGCAAGGATAATCGCAAAAAGAGAAAAACCATGGGAAAGAAACATGTAGAAGGATTAACCATAGAATTAAAAAATGAAACCTCCTAACGGAGGTTTCATTTTTTATATATCTTTTTTATATATCTTTAATTTCCAAATATTTTTCAAGTTTTCTTTTGACACGCTGCAATGCATTGTCGATGGATTTCACATGTCTGTCCAAATCGCAGGCAATCTCCTGGTAGGATTTGCCTTGCAAATATGACATCAATACCTCAAGTTCCAAATCACTTAATATCTCTCCGATTTTCGACTCGATTGATACGAGTTCTTCCCTGCTTATAATAAGCTCTTCCGGGTCAGTAATCTTGGTGGCGGTCAATATATCCAGGAGCGTCCTATCAGACTCCTCATCATAAATAGGTTTGTTCAAAGAAACATAAGAGTTGAGCGGAATGTGCTTTTGTCTAGTAGCGGTTTTGATTGCTGTAATGATTTGTCTTGTTATGCATAGCTCTGCAAAGGCTCTGAATGAAGACAGCTTATCGTTTCTGAAGTCCCTGATGGCTTTATACAGACCTATCATACCCTCCTGCACAATATCTTCTTTGTCTGCGCCGATTAAGAAGTATGAGCGGGCTTTTGCTCTTACAAAATTCTTATACTTGTTAATTATGTATTCCAATGATGCTGCATTTCCTTCTCTAGCATACATTACTACTTCTTCATCCAGCATGCTGTCAAAGCTTTCAACAAAATTCTTTTCTGCATTAGCTTCCACTCTATCGCCTCCAAGTCTTAGACATAGAAAACCATAGTATTATTATACAAATATCTATGATTTTAGTCAAGTTTTGTTACCTTCCCGCCTCCATTTTTCTAAGGCGCTCCGTATTTCGGGATTCAAATTGCTCTCAAGCAAGTTTTTTTTACTTTCGAGTTTATTGATATACTTTTCAGCCATAGATTTTTTCATAGCTGCAACCTCCTCCTTGAGCTCCCTTACAGGGACTCTCACCGCCCCCAGACCAAGCACCACCAGCTGCTCAACCCAATCAGAGGTTACAACCCTTATATAATCTTCTTTTGAAAGATACGTTACAAGCCTTTCGATATAGTTATCGGCACTTTCGAACTCTTTTGTATATACTACTTCAACATTATTATACATTTCGTGCTTTTCCATGCTGTTTTTTACATAATGCGCATCAAAAACCACAATTGCTATAACTCCGCGGTAAGACTGATAGTCTGATATTATATCCAGCAATTTATTTCTTGCAACCTCCAATGAGTGAATACTTTCATTCTTTAGCTCGTCCCACCCATTGATAACGTTGTAACCGTCAACTATCAGGTACTCCTTCAACTTATAACACCTTCTGCTTTCTGTTAACTAAAATTACCGCCGTTTCCTAACTTTTCTTCTCTATTCTTTGTTTACATATCTCATACATTATTATAGCGGCAGATACTGCTGCATTCAAAGATGAAATCTTCCCTTTCATGGGAATGCTTACAAGGAAATCGCATTTTTCCTTCACCAGTCTTCCCAAACCTTCTCCTTCGCTTCCGATTACCAGGGCAACCGGCCCGGTCATATCCTTGCCGTAGTAAGTCTCTCCTCCCATTTCCGCTCCGGCTATCCATAAACCTTCTTCCTTCAAATGCTCAATTATTTGGCTCAAATTGGTAACTTTTGCTACAGGTACATATTCTACTGCACCTGCAGATATTTTTGCTACCACCGGAGTAAGGCTTACGGATCTCCTCTTGGGTATTATTATCCCGTGTACTCCTGCCGCATCAGCAGTACGGAGTATTGAGCCCAGATTATTGTTATCGGTAATTTCATCAAGAATTACAATGAAAGGATCCTCGCCTTTATCCCTGGCTATCTGAAGTATATCATCCACCTCATAATATTTATACAAAGCTGCAGAGGCTATAACCCCTTGATGATTCTTTGTTGTTGAGAGTCCATCAAGCTTTGCCCTGTCGACTTCTTTTATCAGTATATTTTTTTCCCTGGCAATAGCTATAATCTGTCTTATTGAACCCTGACCCACACCCTTCTGCACAAACAGCTTATCTATCTCCCTGCCGGACTTCAGGGCCTCAAGCACCGGGTTTCTGCCTTCTATAAGGTTTATATTCTCGTCGTTTTCTTCCTCATCATGTACAAAATTCGGAGCATACTTTTCTTTAGGCTTGTTACCCCTAAAACCGGCATCTTTCCCAGTTTCGAAGGGTTTTGAAGTTTTTCTGTCCTTTGCCGGGCCTTTGGCAAAGCCTTTAGCCAGACCTTTTGAAAACTTCTTATCGTCATTTTTATCAAACCTGCCAGGTTTTGATCCCCTAGGTGCCTTTGAAGTCCTCGATGGTTTTGTATCTCTATTGAATGCCATAATCCTCATCCTTTTCTTCCAGTATTTTGTTATGAGTTACTATTTACTTACTATTTACTCTTTCCTCGGCATATGTATTTATTATTTACATTTTCTTTAATTCAATAAGCATTAAAGATTTTTATATTTTTCTCTGACTTCAAGCATTCTGCCGCAAGTCATATTTCCCTCCGGACATGGAGATGTCAGGCATGAAGGGCCTGCGTTCTTGAACAAAATAGGAGCTATACCCTTAAGCTGCCTCAGCATTTCTTCCGCCATCGACCTTATTTCCCACTGTGCCCTGCTGCAGCATCTATGCCTGAAAAAGTTCATCAAAGCCCTTGCAGACATTGTAAATACTATTTTAGTTTCACAGGCATTTGGAAATACATAGCGCGCATCCTCGATTGCTGTCTTTTCAGCCATTGACCTTGCCTGCTTTTCTGTTTTGCCTTCACCGATATATCTGTTATAGTGCTCGTTAAATAGCAATTCCGTGATTTCGTTATAATATTTCTGGTCATCTTCCATTGCTTTTATAAATTTCTCTTTTGCTGCCGGGATTCTCTCAATTTCCGGGGGTACTATATATTCAAACTGCTTAAGCTTTACATACCTTTGGGATTGCTGGGAATACGAGCAGCCAACCCTATGCCTTACAAGCTGGTGTGTCAAAACCCTGCTTACCCCTTCCACCCCAAATGTAAAAACAACATGCTCTATTGGGCTTTCGTGCCCCATATCCATAAGCATGTTCAGAAATTTATCAATCTTGACCTCATCCAAACCCTCCATTATATTCTCCACGCCGGCAGGAGAATAACAGAGCTTTGCAGCAGAAGCTATAAGCTTTTCCGGTTCCGGAGTGTATTGTATAATATTAACCTTCATGCTTCTATTCCCACCTTTACATTCGTATTTTTAAAATACTATTTATTAGTACATTTTACCTGTAAAAGCAATAATATGTCTATAAATTTATAATATTGACACTAAATGTGATTCCGTTATACGCTTTCCAATTTGATATTTACAATCGCTTCTACCAGGGCTATCAGCCTATCGAGCTGCCCGGTAAGGTATAAAAAGCCGATAAGAGCCTCAAAGCCCGTAGCATATCTGTAGTCAGATATATCAGCATTCTTAGGGACGGTGGCCGACTTGGTATTTCTCCCTCTGCGCACAATATCCTGTTCCTCTTCTGTCAGTAATTCTGAAATCTTCGCCAGAATTTCCGCCTGTGCTTTTGCCTTGACAAACTCAACCGACATTTTATGCAGTTTTGATACATGTGCTTGACCCGATGTAACAAGAAAAGTCCTGACAAAGGTCTCGTATACCGAATCCCCCACATAAGCAAGTACCAGAGGGTTCATCATTTTTATATCAGTAGGCTTGATTGCTTTGTTACATAGGATTTCATCCCTGATCCGGTCAAGGTATTCCTTGTATGTATTCGTAACCATTTCTTTGCTCATATTTACCTCACAGCCTTATTTCCTATTTTTAATTCTATTATTAATATTTGCTATTTACAATAATATAACAATAATATTCAAAACAGGCAATGAAAAAGGAGCTTTTTGTCGCTCCATAAGTAAATCTCCGAAAATTTATTTATTATTCGCTTTCTGTTTGTTCCCCCTCTTCCAGCATAACAGCGGCTTCATTCAGGGATAATTCCTGCACATTTTTAAGCTTCCTGCCTATAGTCCTTGATTTTTTTGCTGCATTCTCTATAGTATCACTTGCTTCCTGGAGCTTCTTCTGTGTCTTATCCAATATATCACCGAACTTGTTAAACTCGGTTTTTACCGCTCCCAGGAGAGTCCATACCTCACTGGAGCGTTTCTCTATCGCAAGGGTCCTGAAACCCATCTGCAGGCTGTTTAGGAGTGCAATCAGAGTTGTCGGGCCCGCAGTAACTATTCTGTATTCCCTCTGTAAGCAATCGCAGAGTCCCGGACGCCTGAGTACCTCTGCATAAAGTCCCTCCGTCGGTAAAAACATTATTCCGAAATCAGTAGTCGAAGGAGGGTCTATGTATTTATCCCTTATATCCTTTGCAAAAACCTTTATCTTCAATTCCATGGCTTTGGCGGCTTCTTCCGCAAGGGCAGGGTTGGCCTGCTCCTGTGCATCTACAAGCCTCTGATAATCCTCCTGCGGGAATTTGGCATCTATAGGAAGCCATACAATATCCCCGCCGCTTTCATTTCTTCCAGGCAGCTTTACTGCAAATTCAACCCTGTCGTTTGAATTCTTCTTTGTTGCCACATTCTTTGCATATTGTTCCTGGGTAAGGATCTGATCCAAAATATTGCCCAATTGTATTTCTCCCCAGGTTCCTCTGGTTTTTACATTTGTAAGCACTCTTTTAAGGTCTCCTACCCCGGAAGCAAGAGACTGCATTTCTCCAAGCCCTTTATGAACCATTTCCAACCTTTCACTTACGAGCTTGAAGGATTCACCCAGTCTCTGCTCAAGGGTGGAATTCAGTTTTTCGTCAACCGTTGCCCTCATCTGGTCGAGTTTATTGCTGTTGTCCTCCTGAAGGTGCTTCAGTCTTTCTTCTATAGTTTCCCTCATTCTGTCCATTTTCTGCTCATTTGTCTGTGTCAGTGCCGCAAGCTGCCGTGCAAAAATATCCAGCTGGTTTCTCTGCAGGCTTGATACCTCAGACATCTGTGAAGTAATCATGCTGTTGAAGTTTTTTATTGATCGGCTCATCTCTTCCCTATTGCTCAGCATTTCATCCTTTATTGTCCTGTCTATCTTGTCAAGATTCCTTTCCATTGACTCAAGCCGTGTTTCCAGCTTTACCAGTTTGCTGCCGGACCCTGTGCTCATCACTATAATAAGCATAACAGAGTTTATTACAAGCAGCGCGGTTATCACCGTTAAAAACACATCGGACATAGTGCTATCTTCCTTTGCTTTTAATTTTTATATCCTTTTCCACTTTACTCCCTGTGGTGTATCCTCCAATATTATACCCTGAGCTTTAAGGTCATCCCTTATCTTGTCTGCAAGTGCCCAGTTCTTTTCCTTTCTAGCCTTTTGTCTTTCCTCAATAAGCCTTTCAATATCTTCCGATATTGACTCTTCTACTTTTTCCTTTTTCTCAACCTTGTCAATTCCAAGTCCCAGAACACTGTCCATTTTGACAAGAAGCTGGAAGAACTTATCCGATTTTACAGGATGCTTGATTATATTCCATACCACACTCATTGCCTTCGGAATATTAAGGTCATCATTTATAGCTTCCTCAAACTCCTTTAGGAACGCATCAAGAACACCCTGTTCAACATCCTCCGGTGCACTCTTGTGTGCAAGAGCACCTTCATATAAGCGGTCCAGAGCTGTCTGCGCAGACTGCAACGCCTCCCATGTGAAATTGAGCTTGTTCCTATAAACGGCATTCAGGCAGAAATACCTGAATGCAAGAGGATTAAAACCTTTAGCCTTCAAATCGGCTACTGTGTATGTGTTGCCTAAGCTCTTCGACATCTTGCCGTTATCCACCAGAAGAAACTCCCCATGCATCCAATAATTTACCGCCGGTTTTCCAAGCAGTCCCTCAGATTGTGCGATTTCGTTTTCATGGTGAATCGGAATATGATCGACTCCTCCTGTATGGATATCAAAAACATCCCCCAAATACTTTCTGGACATAGCAGAGCATTCTATATGCCAGCCTGGATAACCCATCCCCCATGGGCTGGGCCACTGCATTATATGCTCCTTGGGAGCATGCTTCCAAAGTGCAAAGTCTGCCGGATTTCTTTTTTCATCATTTACCTCAACCCTTGCACCGGCCCGCTGTCCCTCAAGATCAATACCGGACAATTTGCCATAGCCTTTAAATTTGGATATATCATAATATATTCCGTCGCTGGTTTCATAGCCGTAGCCCTTTCTCAAAATTCCCTGTACAAACTCTATCATTTCGTTTATATGTTCAGTCGCCTTCGGCACAATATCCGGCCTCTCAATATTTAAGGCTTTAAGATCTTCGAAGAATATATTTGTATAATACTCAGCTATTTCCCATGGTGTTTTTTTCTGCTCTTTAGCGGTCTTTACCAGTTTGTCTTCTCCCTCATCTGCATCTGAAACCAGGTGGCCTACATCTGTTATGTTCATAACGCTCTTCAGCTTGTAGCCGTTGTACTTCAGTACTCTCCTGAGTATATCCATGAATACATAAGACCTCATGTTGCCGATATGAGCATAATTATAAACCGTAGGCCCGCATGAGTACATTCTTACTTCCCCTGGTACCAGCGGCACGAACTCTTCCTTTTTTCTTGTCAATGTGTTGTAAACCTTCATTTTTAACACCTTCCTATAATTTTATTTAATTAATACCTCAAATATTTTGCCTACCAAATAGGATTCCCTTAATACTATTTGTACATCTGAAAAAAATAAACCCCGCCTCTTAAAGAGGCGGGGAAATCCGCGGTTCCACTCTTCTTAACACTCAATAAGCTAACGGTATCCCGCCGGTGAATACTTACAGTATATGAATATACATTCCTCACCGGTGCTCCCGGGTGCACTTCAATCCTAAGTCACCTGGAACCCCTCTCAACCGATGAGGGTTCTTCTCTGTAGGCCTATAGAATTTACTCTTCCCGGTCAACGCATCAAATATGCACTTTTTATCCTAATTATTTATATTATTAATGTTAATAGATATTATGTCAATAGTTATTTTGTTGCTACTGCTTCTTCCCGGTTATAAGTCCATATTCCCTGTACTTGAAAAATCCCTCGTATATGTATGCTATCTCCGGTGCTACATC
>JBLNDG010000131.1:0-3084 GCA_050261415.1 Caulobacteraceae bacterium
CTTGGGCTTAAAAAGGAAGATTACTGGTGGTACCTTGACCTGAGAAAGTATGGAGGAGTCAAACACTCCGGATACGGACTTGGTTTTGAACGAATAATCATGTATATAACAGGTATGGGCAACATCAGGGATGTTATTCCGTTCCCAAGAACCGTAAATGCAGCAGAATTTTAGCGCATAAAAACTATTGGATCAAATTCCAATAGTTTTTTAATTTTATAGGCTTATTTCAGGCGTCAGTAGTAATTAATGTAAATGCTTCAATTCTGTCATAACTAATGTTCTCCCGCTAATAATACATAATAAGGCACTATAATAGAGGAGGAAACATATGAGAAGATTTGCAGCATTAATTATATTCTGCCTTATTCCGGCAGTGCCTATTAACTTGCTTGCAGAACCAAATACCGGGCTGCTTAAGGAATTGCTGATGGAAAATGAAAAAGCTGTGAGTACGGCGGATAACTACTATAAATATATTGAAGCACTAAAGTCCCTGGGTTTTTATAAATATGATTACAAAGACAGCAGCATAAATGCGAGAAATGCTGTTATACGATTTCAAAGCGACTGCAATCTTGTTGTTGACGGTATTCAGGGAAGCCAGTTCAACAGGGCAATAACAAAAAGACTTCTAGTGAGCGATGGTTTTAAACACACTGATGTCGTGGTTAGGCCTCCTTCAAAAGGAAACTGGATTATTATAAACAGGACAAAAAGGATATTGACACTATATCATTATAAAACAGTCGTGAAAAAATATCCCGTTGCGATCGGAAAGGATTCAACCGCAACACCAGAAGGAAAGTTCAAGGTAAAATTAAAAGCTGTTAACCCAATGTGGTCAGGGGGAGGATATGCAAAACCAGTTAAAGGCGGTTCGCCCAAAAATCCTCTGGGTTACAGATGGATAGGGCTATCCCTGAGAAAAGGGTATGTATATGGAATACATGGAAACAACAATCCCTACTCAATAGGCAGGGAAGTTTCAAAGGGCTGCATCAGGATGATAAATTCAGATGTCAGCCAGCTGTTTAACATAGTAAAGACGGGAACTCCCGTATGGGTGGGCGATGAAGAAACACTGAACCGTTGGGGTGTAATGCAAAAAAGCTTTTATTAAAAATAAATAATTTTGTTTACTTTTATTCTTTCAGTGCTATAATAAAATTAAAGGTAATTGGAATCGCAAGGTGCGGTTGCCAATCAAGCTATAGTTACACTATAACCATCCTGGTTCGAGCAGGGTGGTTATTTTTTTCTGAATTTCAGAATAGATATGATGATGACGACCCACATGCAAGGTTTAAATTGATAAAAGGTGAAGGAAAAGACAGCAAGAAGAAAGAGACTTTTGAGGACCACTTAAGTAAACATATTGAAACACCTTTAAGCTCCAAAAATAATACTAAACATTATGACAGTGATGATACAGACCCAAATTGAAAGCCACATACAGATCCCCCAGACCCGAAATAAATACCAATGAAGGGAGGAAAAACTGTATGTCGGATATTAAATATATAGAAAAGGCAACTAATACATTAATTGGTCAACAAAATGGAGTTGACTATTGGCCAGTAGCAGGAGACACGTATGCTAACAACTTAATAAAATGGAAAATAGCTGAAGTACATGTAAGTGCAGATATAAAATGCTTAGTTGAGAAGTCAGTAAACTCTTCTTACTGTTAAGAGAATCATGATGACGGAGAGTATAAACAATTATTTATATATTATTTTTATAAAATTGTTGAATATATAGCTCGTGTACCAGGTGTACAAGGAGACTGCCGGACTTCGTAATGCGATAACCGGCCTTTTAATCTAAATCGTAGGTTCTTTCAGCAGATTAAAATCATTGCGGTGCTGGCGAAGCTCGAAATTCTTCTAGGTATGAAAAAAGATTCATACGTTTCGTGCGTTTAGTGCATTTCTACTTTATTTAACAAAAACGAAGTATAATTTGAAATATTTATTTTAATTGTTAAAATTCAATAATTTGCACAATTATTTCATAATATAAAGTTGATAGTGGAGCGGAAAACTAAATAGAGGGTATGGCTAAATATAAGTAAGTTATGAGTCTATAATCATATAAAGAGTAACAATAGTCAAATAGTAGTCAATTCTAATATATATGAACAAAAATCAAAAAAATAAAAAAGCCGCAAACTATTGCGACTGCATAATTCGTATATTTTGGCAGGGGCAGTAGGACTTGAACCCACAACCAATGGTTTTGGAGACCACTACTCTACCAGTTGAGCTATACCCCTGCGGCACAGACTAATTATATATAAAAAACAAGCTTAAGTCAATACTATATTATAACCTAAATAAACAAAATTAATTAGTAATGCCATATTTCATATGTATAGGCATGATTTTTTTAATCCGGACATAGACAGTAACCTCCTTATGATTGCTGCAATATACTGCTATAAAGGGGGATTATGTATGGACGGAGGTACTTCCGGGACAACAACATCAACCGCACAACAACCCACAAGGGAAAGGGCTGGAACGCCGCAAGCGAATGTGGCGCTCAGATTGTTATTATTCGGCAGTTTTATAGTCAACACTATGAAGCAGGATAATATGTTTATACTGGCTTCGGTATTAAACCTTACAGCTAGCCTATTACTGCGAAAAGCAGCTGTTTTGGAGGCTGAGGAACAGCAGATAGCACCAGGTGTAACTACCTTTGCGAATAACTTGAAACTTATAGCTACAGCAATGAGCATTGGCGTATCGTCATTGCTTCTTTGGGCGCTGCTTCTTGAGATATCTATAAGACAACGGATAGTTGGTGTTTCAGCGGCGCCAACAACAGCTGGAGCAGCAGGAGCTCTCCTGGTAAGGTGAAAACATGAAAATATATCAATAAATTGCATTGGTAAATCTGGAGTAATATATTTCCATTGATTTACCAATGCAAATTGCATAGAATATAGACAAGCCGTACTGTAAGCTGAATCCCTTCGGGGAGCGGGGGATATATAATGGGGTGAATGGCCGTCTTTATAAGAAAGATTGCTTAGGGCGAACTCTCTGCCCGAACCCGTCAACTAACCTCGTAAGC